>JALOLV010000009.1 GCA_025455785.1 Spirosomataceae bacterium
AAACGAAAAGAACAAAAAACCCAAATTATCAAACAAAAGAAAATTGGGGAAATTAGAAGTTTCAGCTATCGGATTGGGCGTACAAAATATGTGGCGGACGTATCAAACCACACTACCAAACCGCAAAGAAATGCACAATATCATTCACAAAGCATATGATAGCGGTGTTACATTATTTGACACAGCTGAAGCGTATGGACCTTTTGAATGCGAGAAAATATTGGGCGAGGCAACTGCATCTTTTCGGGATAAAATTGTAATAGAAACAAAATTTGGTTTTGAAATTGGCGAGGACGGAAAACGTACTGGCAAGCAGAATAGTCAACCCGAACATATCAAAACTGTTGTAGAAGCAATGTTAAAAAGACTTCGCACCGACAGAATTGATTTAATATATCAACACAGAGTTGACCCAAATGTGCCAATCGAAGATGTAGTTGGAGCAATAAGAAGTGAAATCAATGTCTCAAAACTAATCAATTACGAGAGAACAATATAGAAAAGAGATTAGATTATTGATGATTTTTGTAAAAAGTTAGCTTTGAACAGGAAAAAATTATTTTTTTAAATACTAACCTATTCATTATTATGTTTTTACAGTTATAATAAAATAAAGTAAGGGGTAAGATAACAAAAAAGGCTGCCTAAAACTTAGACAGCCTAATGAATATTAAATAAGTTAGAATATGTTTCTTTTAGAATGGTCTTAATACATTTTTTACTACATGATATTTGTCTCAATTCTGAAAAGATAGTAGATATTGATATATTTAATTTATTTAATGCTTCCCTGTCAATAAAACCATTCTGAAGACTATAATAGAATGATGTCGGAAGAGCTTCAATGTTTTCTTTGAGAATATCTTTTGCAAATTGATTTTCCATATTTTGTAATTCCAACTTATCATTGGACGAAGCCGCACAATGATAAACTGTTGATTATTAATTAGTTAATAGACCCGATTTTGGGGTCAAAAATCTCACAATTATAAATCAAATTTACAATATTCGCAATACCTAACTGCCAAATTTTTTAATGAGTAATTAATCGTAAATTGTACAATTATAAATGCTTTATAATAAGTATTTTAACAATTGAAATTTGTTGTAATTCTGAAAAATTTTCTGTAAATTTGTATAATGTCAAATGCTTGATTTATAGCTGATTATAGTATGAAATTTACATTGAAGCCACAAACCGTGAAGGTGAAATGGTTGATTGATGGTTTCCCCGATTATTTTATTGGTAACGACAAAAAAATGTATCGTTTTTCAAAACAGAAAAGTGTAAACATGGTACTGAACGGATACACAAAGGGCTACTACCTAAATCGCAAGTTTTATAGTCTCAGTAGGCTTCGTCCGTTACTGATTAAAATCAAGGTTTAAAGCATCAAATGGACTCGTAACCTTTTTAAGTGCTTTGTTGTGTACGTGAGTATATCGCATCGTCGTAACAATATTGCTATGGCCCAGCAACTGTTGTATATACCGCAAGTCAATACCCGATTCGAGCAAGTGGGTGGCAAAGCTGTGCCTAAGCGTATGGATTGTAGCTCGGCTTTCTATCTTGCATTTTTTGATTACGTTACCGAATACCAACTGAACACTTCGCTCGCTTATGGGCTCCCGGTCGTAGTCGTTTTCAAAGAGATATTCGGTTGGTCGTTCAATTCGGTAATATGCTCGGAGTAGCTCTAAAACCTTGTCCGATAATAAAACATAGCGGTCTTTTTTGCCTTTTCCGCTCTTGATTAAAATCGTTTTTCGGTATTTATTAATGTGTGCAATTTTTAGATTTGTAGCTTCTCTCAATCGTAATCCGGCCGAGTAAATCAAACTAAAGATAGCTTTATATTTTAAACTTTTTGTTTGTCTAATTATCAATTCTACTTCTTCTTTACTCAATACGGCTGGTAATATCTTGGGTTGTATAATTTTAGGGTATTGAAAATAGCCCATATTCGGTTGTCCGAGGAGATTTTCTCGGTAATATTTGAAGGCATTGATTACCACATTAATCGACGAACCACTTAGTCTATGTTTTTTTACGAGATAGGCGAGGTAGGTTTCAAATTGATTTTTGTCGATTTCGTTTAGTGATGTCGGACTAAAATAGTGAATCATCCTGATTAACTGGCTTGTATAGTTGCCGATTGTCTTGTAGCTATAATTCCTAATCCGCATGTGTTGGTTCAATTCGCGAATAATCGGGTGGTTGTAGTCTTCTCGATACGAAGTACTACTGTTTTTCCAAGGTTTTCGGGTTTTTATAAGGTATTGGTTGATTTCTTCAACAGTAACATTGGGTTTGTATTGATAAATTATTTGTTGCGAAAAACTACAATTTTCTTTGCCGAATAGCTTTCCAAGCATCACTACACTTTGGCGAGTATTCGGAACAACCCAGCATCGCCGACTACGGCTAAATCTTCTTTGCGGGATTTTTTCTATTAGGCGATTGGCATAAATATCGTTGAATCGAACAGCCAACAACTGTGTATCTCTTTTGTCAATATCAATCTGAACCATTGCATTAGTCGAATAATAGGCACTAAAATACGGAATTTTCTTAAATTTTCGAGGCTATTTTTCTGATTTTGTTTTTTTGAAATGGGCTTATGCAAATCATATAATTATATTACACAAAACTAAAAGTCGGTCGCCTAAATCTTCTCCCACTGTGGACTTGGGGTTGGGGTTTTGATAAAACCTTCAATTTATTATTTTTTTTAACACTTTTTTCATGGCGTCGGGTTTGCAAAACCAACGCCATGAAATTCTAAAATTTAATACTTTTATTCAATCGTAACTAAAAAGCAAACCACCAATGTTTTTTAGACGCTTGGTGGTTTAATAAAATTAAATTCTTTCTTATTTCTTGGTTTCGGGAAGCAACACAATTCTGATAAAATTATCACCATTGAAATACTTATTTGCAGTTACTTTTGTACTTGCAGGTGTAATTTTTTCGAGTTCTTCTGAGTTCTTCAAAACGTCTTTTGCGTCTTCACCCATGAGGTATTTACTCGATAGATAACTTGCCCAAAAATTATTGTCTTTGAGTTGCTCTTCGGTATCGCGTTTGTCTTCGGCTTTAAATTTATCAATATCTTTTTGGTCGGCCCCGTTCTGACGAATCTTGTTTAGCTCGTCTAATGTTGCATTGATTAGTTTCTCAACATTCTCTGGCGAACATCCAAAATTGACTTGCAAACTATAACGCTGTGCTGGTACTTTTGATGCACTCGCCGAGCATCTTGGGCTGTAAACACCGCTCTCTTCTTCACGGAGTCTATCAATTAGTTTTAATTGCAGAATCTCGCCCAAAGCACTGATTTGCTGACTGTTATCTTTGTTATACTCCAAAGCACCTCCTAAATACAATGTAACACTCGCTTTGTTTTCAGTACCTTTGTAAATCGTTTTTGAGACTTTTCCTTTTGGCGGATAAATTTTCAAATCTTTGAATGTCTCTTTGCGTTTGATACTTGGCAGACCACCGATGTATTTTTCGAGCAATGGTTTGGCCGTTTCTGGATTGATATTGCCAACAAATGTAAAGATAAAATCAGAAGCATCGGCAAAACGCTCTTTGTAGATAGCTAAGGCACGGTCTGGATTAATTTTCTCGAATCGTTCAACGGTCATCGGCATTCTTCTTGGATGATAACTACTCAAAATCGCCGATACGCTATCTCCAAAGACCTTTTCTGGTGTTGGGTTTTTGATGAGATTACCCAATAAATCTTTTTGGTTATTCATGAATCCTTTTACGGCATCTTCGTCTTTTCGAGGTTTGGTAAATTGAGCATAGACCAATTGCAAGGCCGTCTCAAAATCTTTTACCGATGACGAACCAAAGATGTTTTCGGATGTTGCACCAACCGAAGCATTGACACGTGCGATTTTACCCGTCATATATTTGCGAAGCTGAATGGCATTGAAATCGGCGATTCCACTCACACCCACTACTGTCGATGCAAGCGAGGCATTGTCGGCGTCTGCGTCACCATAAAGGTTTGTTCCGCCGTAGCTGGCACCACGAATCTGAATTTCGTCGTTTTTGAAATCCGTAGGTTTGATAATGGCTCTTGCCCCGTTGGCAAATGTGTATTCAGTAACACCAATTTCGGCGGTTTTCTTTTCCGAAACAACTTTTGTGCCTGTTGGCAAACTCGATAGGAGCGGAGCCGAGACGGTTTCATCTTTATAGGCTGTAACATCTTTACCAGCCGAGTTGAGCCATTCTTTGATTTGGGCTTCGGTCGGCAATTTGTCTTTCATGCTTTCGGGGGCTTGGACCAATACCACACGGTTTTCTGGTGTAATAAATTTACTTGCCAGAGCATTTACTTCTTCAATCTTGATGCCTTCGAGGTGCTGTTTGGCAAAATTAAAGTCGAATTCTACATCGGTCATTGGCACTTCATTCAAGAAACAATTAACTAATTCATCCGTAAAACTTTCAGAATCGAGTTTGTCTTTTTCTTTTACATTTTTTTCTAAGCCAGTCATGTACTGTTTTTTGGCTCTGTCAAACTCAGTTGCCGTAAATCCGAATTTTTGAACTCTGGCGTTTTCGTCTAAAACAGCTTTTGTAGCACGCTCGATGTCCGTTCCTTTTGCAACTGTGAATACATTAAACGCATCAATATTACCCAAGAATCCACCGTAATTGCTTGCTCCAAACTGAAAAGGTGGGTCGGCCTTTTGTTGAAGTTCTTGGATTCGCTGTTGCAGCATTGAGTTAAACAAATTGATGGCAATCTGTGTGCGACGGTCATTGCCCGTAATCTCCTTACGTTCGGGTTGTTTGTACATAATCTGAACGATTGGATAAGGCTGCTCTTTGTCAGTTACAATGGCAACATCGGTTCCACCCAAGAGCGGAATATCAAACTTTGTTCTTGGCTTTGGATTAGTCGGTGCAGGAATCTTCTCAAAATATTTTTTAATCAAGCCTTCAACAAGATTTACATCGAAATCTCCGACCGCAACAACTGCCTGTAAATCAGTGCGATACCAATCTTTGTAGAACTGCTCCAATACGGCTGGTTTGAAATTCTGAAGGATGTCATCCTTTCCGATTGGCAGACGTTTTGCGTATTGTGAGCCTTTGAGCATGACTGGCAATGTTTTTTCGAGCATACGTGCCTGAGCCCCTTTACTTCCACGAGACTCTTCCAAAACAACACCACGCTCTTTATCAATTTCGATAGGGTCGAGGGTGGCTTGATGAGCCCAGTCGGAGAGTACCAAAAAGTATTTCTCAAAAACTGCCATTGTGTCGGTTGGCACTGGCAATTGATAAACTGTTTCGTCGAAACTGGTGTAAGCATTGAGGTCGGCACCGAATTTTAAACCCGTTTTTTGAAGATAACTTACCAATTCATTTTTAGGGAAATTCTTTGTACCATTAAAACTCATGTGTTCCATGAAGTGAGCCAAACCTTGTTGTTCATCAGTTTCGAGGATTGAACCCGCCTTGACTGCCAATCTTAGTTGGGCTCGGTTTTTAGGTTCGGAGTTTTTACGGATGTAGTACGTAAGACCATTGCTCAACTTTCCAATTTTAACCTGTGGGTCCATTGGAAGGGGCTGTGAAAGGTCTTGGGCATTTGTAAGTGACGGGATGATAAGCCCGATGAAAAGAAATAATCTGGAAATCTTCTGCATAATGAATGGAGGATAATGGTTGTGGTAAATGTTAAGTTTTAAGTAACACTTTATCATTAAAAACGTAAACTGTTGTTAAATATTGAATGTTCGCAAATCTATTGAGTTTTTTTGGATTCTTTTTATGATTTATTAAGGATTCTAAAGTCCGCAAAGACTTTTGAGGTTCTCAGTATGGCTATCGTCCGACCTCGGTTTAAAATTTTTGGCGTTCTAAACAAAAGCTATTTCTATGAGTTGTCTTCATTATAACCATTTTATCAATGACAATACGATTAATTCTTGGCGACCAACTCAATTACAGACACTCTTGGTTTAATGCAATTTCGGATGAAGTTATCTATGTGATGATGGAGGTACGACAAGAGACCGATTATGCCAAACATCATATTCAGAAAGTACTTGCTTTTTTTTCGGCCATGCGGAGTTTTGCCAGCGAATTGAGTCATAATGGACATAAAGTGGAATACTTTAAGTTGGATGATGCACAAAATACGCAAACAATCATTGGCAACATCGAAAAACTCATTGAAAAGTATTCTATAAATCACTTTGAATATCAACTACCTGACGAATACCGTTTGGATTTGCAGATGTATGAAATCAAAAAAGATTTATTAAAAAAATACAATATCACAACTCTTGCCTATGATACCGAACATTTCTTGAGTACTCGCACCGAACTCGGTGAGTTTTTTAGAGGCAAAAAGATGTTTTTGATGGAGTCTTTTTACCGAATGATGCGTAAAAAATACAGTATTCTGATGGACGAAGGTGAGCCGCTGACTGGTAAATGGAATTATGATGCCGAAAACCGAAAGAAACTCCCCAAAAACCATCGACCAGTCGAACCCTTGACTTTTGATAAAGATTTGAGTGAAATCTACAATGTTGTACAAAACCAAGAAATTGTAACAATTGGGTACGTTAATCCAAAACAATTTATTTGGCCAGTTACTCGTACTGAGTGTTTGGCTTTGCTCAATTTTTTTGTAGAGAATTGTCTTGAATTTTTTGGAACGTACGAAGACGCCATGGCGAGCCAATACTGGTCGGTGTATCATTCAAGACTTTCGTTTGCGATGAATGTTAAACTGCTATCGCCGCTCGAAGTTGTCAATGCTGCGGTTGTGTTTTGGGAGAAAAACCAAGATAAAGTTTCGATTGCTCAAATCGAAGGTTTTGTTAGGCAAATTATCGGCTGGCGAGAATATATGCGAGGTATATATTGGCTTAAAATGCCTGATTATGAGCAGTTAAATTATTTTAATCACTCAAATAAGTTGCCGCCGTATTTCTGGAATGGACAGACCAAAATGAATTGTCTGAAAAATTCATTGGGCCAATCACTCAACTTGGCTTATGCTCATCATATTCAACGATTGATGGTCATCGGCAACTTTTGTTCATTGGCGGGTATTCATCCCGACGAGGTAGATGAATGGTATTTGGGTATTTATATTGACGCTTTGCAGTGGGTCGAAATTACGAATACCCGTGGTATGAGCCAATTTGCCGATGGTGGAATCGTGGGTACAAAACCGTATGTTTCTTCGGCCAATTACATTGATAAAATGAGCGATTATTGCGAAGGCTGTTTCTATGACAAAACTAAGAAGGTAGGCCATAAGGCTTGCCCATTTAATAGCCTCTACTGGCATTTCTATGACCGACACGCCGATAAACTTGCCAATAATCCGAGAATCGGGATGATGTATGTTACTTGGGGTAAAATGCCCGAAAATCAACGTAAAGAAATTTTGAATCAAGCCGAAATTTATCTCAACCGCCTTGATGAATTGTAGTATTTGTTTAGATTTGTTGAAAGAACCCGGAATAGTCAATGAAAAATCCATTTTTATTAGTTTTATTCGTTTTATCGTTCATTCAACTTCACGCCCAAGTAAGAAGCAAACTCTCGCCTGCTGATAGCTTACACTTTTGCGGATACTACAAAGAAGAAATTGTTTTAAGAAAAGCCGCTCCACAAAGTATTCTTGAAAATCGGATTCTTTTAGACAATGCTCAGGTTAATCTTTTGTTGCAATCGCAAGAGATTGAAAAAGCCAAAGAATTATTTGATAAAATTTTAGCTGATTATAAAAAAAGTACAAATCCTAAAAGTATTGAGTTTTACATGAGCCTCACCCAAGCGAGGGTTTTGCGTGGACAAGAGAAGTGGGGAGAAGCGGTTGAGTTTTTAAAAAAATTAGAAGGTATAAACCGTAAAAAAACTATTTATGATGGAATTTTACTAATTGAATTGGGTGAAAATAGTGAATACATAGATGCGGTAAAAGTCTATCAATCAGCTATTAAAGTGCTTGAGGCTAACAAACTGCACAATCACTACGCAACCGCTTTGGCGTACAACAATTTGGCCTTTAGTTTCGATAAAGTGGGATTGATACGAGAGTCCCTAAGTATCAATGAGAAATCGCTTGAAATTTGGTCAAAATACTACCGTAAAGATGTTGAAATTCTTTCTGTTTCTTACAATAATACAATTTATGATTACCTCGAATACGGTGATAGATTTAAGTGTCAGAAACACCAAAAAGCATTTGAAGCGATAATGAATGAGCATTTTGAGCGTTTTGCCAAAGGGCAGTTTGTTTCAAAAAAGACTTGGGACGACCTTCACGCTCGAACCATGTTTCATCTTAGCAGTGTACGCTACTACGGTGAGTTTTTTGAACCTGCTAAAATCGAATATCATTTGAGAGCTTTAGAATCGATTTTTGCTCGTAGTCCAAAGGGTTATTATGAGCAAGAATTTTATGTTTTGCCAGCTGCTTATGATGCTGCTTCTTACTATTTTAGGTCAAAAGGCGACTATGTAAATGCTTTAAAGTACAATTCGATTTCGGAAAAAATTGCCAAAACCAATTTTGAGAAAATGAAGGCACAGGCGATGTATGCCATGATTTATTATGAACAAAAAAACTATCCAAATTCTCTTGAATTTACTGAAAATAGCTTAAAATCAATGAATTATGACGGTAAAGGTACCAGCATATTCACATTGAGTGTTTTGAAAGCTGAATTATTGGCAAATCTCAATCGCTCTGCCGAAGCCATAAAGACTTTAGAAGAGTTGTATAAGTTGATGCTAAAAAAAGAAAAGAAGTTAGCTAATATTAGCATCTCTGATTTTGGAGAAGTTTCATCAACTTATTATATCAATATCTTTATTCACTCGGGCTTAACTCTGCGGAAAATTTATGAATTAAATGGTCGTAAAAAGTCGGATTTGAAGACCATGAAGCATTTTTACAAACTTGCGGCGGCTATGTTTGAGCGGTATTATCAAAAAGGAATTTTTAATCCAACGCTTGACCAATATTTAAGAAATATCAAAGAAGGACTACTCTATGCCGATGCAAAAAACAATGCTGATAAAGCCGAACTATATGCTTCGCTGAACACCCTCGAAAGCATTAGTTCGCAGCATCTTTGGCAACGTTTTATTCTGAGAAATGAAGAAAACTTGAATCTTTCTAAGGAACTTCTGGCTAAGAAAAATGAATTGCAACTAAGAATAAACGCCCTCGAAAGTTCTGAAAAAAGTGCAATGCCCGAATTAGAAGCAACTAAGCGAGAGTTAGCAAAAATTGAGGGAGAAATCTATAATCAAAATCCTGATTTTAGAAGGTTTTCGGATAAAAGTTTTGATTTGAAATCTATTCAGCAAAAACTCTTGAAAGATAGAGTTATCGTAAAATATACCGTAACAGACAGTACCCTTTTTGCTCATGTGATTGCAAAGGATGGTCTCAATGTTTATGAACTCGGGCCAAAGGACAGTATCGAGCAATTAACAAAAAAATACTACCAGCAACTTTCAAAAATTGATTTTGGCTCTAACAGTCTATCCAAACAACTGTATCAGATTTTGATTGAACCTCTAAAAATTGATTCGGATAAAATAGATTTCATCATTGAAGATTTTTTGAGTTACATACCGTTTGAAACATTGACTGATAGAAAAGGGAGGTTGTTATTATCAAGTACTGATATTTCGTATAATTATTCGCTCAAATTATGGAGTATATCTTCTTCAAAATTAGCTAATTATATTTCGAGTTTAACGGGTTTTGCACCAGAATACGGAGCTGATGTGGTAGCTTCGAGAGATGTAAATAATAGATTGCTCTATACGGCTTCTGAATTGGAAAAAATTGCCGAAACATTCAGAAATACTCGAATTTTTAAGAATATTTCAGCTACAAAACAAAATTTTTTGAATAGTATTGGTCAAAGCAAAATTCATCATTTAGCAATGCACTCTATGCTCAATGAAAATGACTACGAGCAGTCGAGTTTATTGTTTCAGAACAACGAAAAGCTGTATTTTAATGAGTTGTATTCTTTGAATTTCCCGTCCGAATTGGTGGTTTTGAGTGCGTGCAATACCGGAGTAGGGCAGTTGCAAAATGGCGAGGGTTTGATGAGCATTAGCAGAGCATTGAATTACGCAGGAGTGAAGTCGTTGGTGCATAGTCTCTGGCAGGTACCCGACAAAGAAACCGCCGAATTAATGGCGTATTTTTACCAAAATCTTGCTGATGGACAAACTAAAGATTTGGCTTTGGCTCAAGCCAAAAGGCAGTTTATTGATAAAAATCCAGCAAAGAATCACCCGTATTATTGGGCAGGTTTTGTGCTTAATGGCGATAGCCAACCCATTGACGACGGTTTTCCAAAGTGGATTTTTGTTGTGATTGGCTTAATAATTTTAGTTGGTGGAATTTGGTTTTTGAGATATAGTAAATTGTAAACTGGTTTTCTTTATCATTTTTAAAGAACATTTTTTTCTCTTTATGGAAGGGCGACCATTGTGCAGGGGGAATCGCAACCGATATATTATACTGTTTTAGTTTACACTATTTGAGTGAGTAAACAAAAGAAATTTAGATAAAATCAAATGGTATCACTTTTCAAGTTTTTCTAATAGTTCTGTCGCTTTTTGGTTTTGAATATTCTCATAATTAGTAAGTAACTCTAAGATTAATTTGGCATTTTCTTTATCACCCATTTTAAGATAAGCCAAAGCTAAGTACCATTTTCTTTGGGTATCAAAAGGGAATTTTTCGTCGGTTAAAACAGCACCCGAAAGTATAGAAATAGCTTTTTGATATTCGCCCAAAGCCATGTAACATTGTCCTACATAAAAAACAGGATATTCATCTTTGGTTTCTTTACTTATTTTCTCAAAAACTCCGATAGCTTCCCTAAATTTCTCTTGTTCGTACAGCTCAAAAGCCAATTTTTTATCGCCTTCGACCGTCGAGCTACCTCGTACCGACGGAGCAATTACATTTGGATATACCTGAAAATTCTGAGTAAATAAATCTTCATTGGATGAGGTTTTAAAAACAAAAATCCATAGGGTTGCCCCCACTATAATTACCGAGGCTGCCGCAAGCCATAGCCAGCGTGGCATTGCCACAATTTTAGTTTCTTGCTTTTTTTCAAACGATTTGAGTTGATTTTTCAACTCGTATCTTTCTTTTTTATGAATCGCACTTTTGAGATTTTTTTCAAATCCAACCGCATCCCTAAACTCGGTATTTGAATTTACCAAAATTTCAAATTGAGTTTTTTCGGCTTCGGTTAAACTATTTTCAAAATATTTTTCGATTAATAATTCATGTTCTGTACTCATTTTCCTAAAATTTTTTTGAGTTGTTTCAAACATCTCGATTTTTGGCTTTTCAAGACGTCCTTGTTTTCATAAGGTAGTATCTGTAAGATTTCGTCGAGCTTTTTTTCTTCATAATAAAACAGCTTCAAAATTTTATAACATTGCTCACCAAGTTGTGCCAAAGCGTGTTCTATTTGGCTTATTTCAGCGTTTTCATCGTCAATCTCAAACCACTCAATTTTGTCTGTGATTTCTTCTGGTGGATTGTTCGATTTTTCTTTCAATTGTTTGAAAATCAAATATTTACCAATCGAAAAAAGGTACGTTTTTACCTCAGATTTTAGATTGTCGAGGTGTCCTTTTTTGATGTTTTCAATAAATGCAATGATTGAATCTTGATAAACATCGAGCAAATCATCAGTACTTAAATTATATTTTGCACCAAAACTCAAAAACGCTTTTCGGTGAGTCTGATAGATTTTTTCGATGGTTTTGGAATCTCCATTTCTGAGAAGTTCAATTTCGTCCACAGTGCTACGATTTAGTGTAGAGATACTATAAAAAGTAAACCCTAAAAAAAAAAAAATGTTTAGCTGTTTACTTTTTGATGGTTTCAAACACAAACTAAATAAAAACTATCAGAATATGAAAACTATAATTTTTTCTTTGGTTTGTATATGCTGCTTTTTGGTAACATCGGCACAAATCATCGACCCAAAAGAAACCGCTAAACGCAAAGCACAAGACCGCACTAATAACGCCATCGACCGTACGATTGATAGGGGATTGGACAAAGTAGAGGAAGGTATTGGCAATATTTTTAAGAAGAAAGAAAAGCCCGCTAAAGAAGAAAAGACAACCAAAAAAGGCGGTAAAAATTCAGACAATTCAAAAGATAGCGAAGAAGAATCAAGTGTAGAAGAAAGAGTTGATAATGAGAATACAACTTCAAATAAGAAAACGGCTTCTCAACCCGAACCCGCTCCCAAATCAACTTCATTGAAATCGTATTCTAAGTTTGATTTCATTCCGGGTGAGAAAGTGGTCGCCGTTGAAGATTTTTCGCAAGATGCCGTAGGCGATTTCCCAGCCAAATGGAATACCAATGCAGGTGGCGAAATTGTAAACATTGATGGCCAACCGGGGAAATGGCTCCAAGCCAGCGATAGAGGTTTGTTTTTTCCTGATTTTGTCAATCAACTGCCCGAGAATTTTACGATGGAGTTTGATATGATGATTAGCGACGATGTCTCAAATAATATGTCTGGCTTGATGATTTTCTTCCCAGAAGTCAGTAAAAGAAAAGCCACTTTTGACGCCAGTTTTAGTACTGACCCTCAAGTTGGGTTTGACATCCACCCAGTTGCCGAGGGTGCTGGGAGTACCAGCTATGCTTGGGTTTTTGATAAGAATAATGAAAAAATATTAGAAAATACCCTACCAATTGTGTGGAAACAAAATACAGCCAATAGGATTTCTATTTGGCGACAAAAATCTCGTATTCGTCTATATATAAACGAAACCAAAGTTTGGGATTTGCCCCGTGCATTTGACCTAAGTCTAAAATACTCTTTGCTCTTCAATAACAATTTATTTAGTGGAGCCAATTTTATCACCAATCTACGCATTGCCGAAGGTGCTCCAGATACACGTAATAAGCTCATTACCGAAGGTAAGTTGGTTACCCGTGGGATTTTATTCGATGTCAATTCTGATAAAATCAAGGCAGAATCTTACGGTGTTCTAAAAGAAATCGGAACGGTACTGAAAGAAAACCCCGATGTGAAAGTTAGGATAATTGGCCACACAGACAGTGATGGCGATGAAGCTAAAAATTTGGATTTATCGAAACGTCGTGCTGCATCTGTCAAAAACGCGTTATCGACCGAATTTGGTATTGAGGCTGCCCGTATGGAAACCGACGGCAAAGGCGAAACCCAACCATCTGACCCAAACACAACGCCTCAAGGCAAAGCCAACAACCGTAGAGTTGAATTTGTTAAATTTTAAATTTTATAGCCATGAAAATCATTCTAAAAACTGTATTATTCATATTATTTATCTCGAAAATTTATGGACAAGGTATCAGCATAGAACCCAATGTTTTAAGATTTAATCCAGTGTTGTCTTTTAGACCATTTAATGCAACCGAACCTTCTCTTGATTTAATTTCAAGTCATTCAACTTTTAGACCGTCACTTTCTTTCCGTCACTTTGGTAATACGTTGGGTTGGATTACTGGTAACAGCACCAATGATTTAGTTCTGTATGCTAGACAATCTTTCCGTTTTGAGACCTTATTTAATGGAAATTTTTTTAACGTAATGACTATCCAAAATAATGGAAGTGTCGGAATTGGAGTAAACCCAAGTGTAAATGCCAAATTAGATGTTGATGGAAATATTCGAAGCTCATCTTTGGATTTCACAGAACAATCTTCAACCGAAAGACGATTGATTTTTACAGATGCCAATGGCGTAATCAGAGCCGATAATTCGACAGACCAATATCAAAGTTATGGTTTTAGTGCAGTTCAAGCCCAAGACTGGAACGACCAACTACGAAAAGGAAGTGGTTATGCTTGGTTTAATTCTACAAATATTGGTGCTACAATGTATCTACCTGTCAATTTGCCCGATGGAGTAAAAGTTACCAATGTTAGGTTATATTTTCTCGATGATTCGGCATCTGATTTAATCTTCACATTCTCAAAAAACAATCATTCATCCAATGCGTTCACAACTATTGCTTCTGCACAATCAAGTGGGGCAAATACCAACATACGAGACATACAAGAGGCAACCAACGAAACTATCCAAAACCAAAGTAATTCGTATTATTTGAATGTATCCTCTGTCGGTAATTGGATAGGAAACAATCTAAGGTTCCATAGTTTTGTAATCACGTATCAATATCAATAATTGCATTCGAGTACTTATTCTAATAATAATCAGACCATGAAAAAAACAAATTTAACCCTATTACTATTCCTCGTAAGTATATTAACTTATGCCCAAGAATGTAGCAGTTATTTTAAGTTTAGCAAAGGAATGAAAATCGAAATGACGAGTTTCGATAAAAAAGACAAACCCTCTGCTATTTTAAAATACGAGGTGCTTGATTATAAGCCAGTTAATGGTGGATTTTCGTTGGTTTTTTCAAATGAAACCTACGATTCTAAAGGTAAATTATTGGCAAAAGGCGAGTCATTTGGTAAATGCAATAACGGCGATTACATAACTGATGTTCGTAATATTAGCAGCGATATGATTCCGAAATCGGCGGATATAAAGATGAATATTGACGGCGATAAGGTGGTGTATCCTGCCCGAATGAAAGTCGGAGATAAACTAAAAGACGCCTCAATAAAGATTTCATCAACTCTCTCATCGGGAATGACTTTGATGAATATCACGGCAAATATCACTGACCGAAAAGTCGAGTCTGCTGAGAGTGTAGAGACACCCGTGGGCAAGTTTGATTGCCTAAAAATTACCTATACACTCAATACAAAATTTATGGGAAATCGTACCCTGATTTGTAATGAATACCTCGCCAATGGCATTGGTGTAATCAAGCAAGAACAATTTGATGAAAAAGGAAAAAAACAGTCGTCTTTAATCCTAACAAAATTAGAAAAATAATGAAAAAAATATTCTTTTTGGCTTATTTATCTTCGTTTGTGGGATTTAGCCAAAAAATCGAAATAATTAAAATGAGTGGCGGCTTCAAAGAAATTGATTTGTCGAAACCCAAATTTAATACCAAGGCCGAACCAATACCCAAGCCCAATGAGACCCACAAGATGACTCACGTCATGGAGGTAATCTGCGATGACACAAAAGAATCAGGTACTATGGTTCAATACATAAATATTACAAACGGAGTTGTAGGAATCACCCCCGAACTTATAAAACAATGGAAAGGCACGGGTGGTGAATCTCTTGAAAACTTAGAACAACTAAATTATTGGGCGATTTTGCCGAATATGACCCAACGGATGTTTATGAACACGCCCGAAACTGGTAAAACAATCATGGAAATGACCGCAGGTGATGGCATGTACACCACGACGATGGCACGTTTTGATGCCAAGAACTTGGGAGAAATTTTTTGGAGTACGGCAAAAAAAATCAAAACGGTTTCTGTACCCAAAAATCTATTGAACGCGTCTTCGGGTGGCGATATGTCGCTTGATGTTTATGAGTTTGTCGGCGACGAAGGCAAAGTCCAGATTTGGCTCAAAGATTTGGGTTTGGCCGAAGGTCAGTTTGCTCCGCTCAAACAAAACTACGCTGTTACGGGCTTGGGCGGCACCGGCTGGATTCTCAATAACCGAAATAACCATGTCTATTTAGTTTTTCAGATAAATGATGCCGCCAATACTAAGGGTTGCCGGTTGTCGGCATTATACGCCAAACCGCACAGTTTTTCGGGAGCCGGATTTAAGCCAATGGGAGATATAATCTACAAAGACATCACCGAGGGTCATCAAAAGAATATGGAGAATTTTGAACAAAACTTGGCTGACGAACTCGAAGGTGAAGATGATGCCCAAATCAAGGCATTGATAAAAGAAAAAGCTAAATTAAGTAAAGAAATTGCCGATAAAACCATGAAAGCCAACGCCAATGCGGCAATGCTCAATGACGGTTCTGAATTTGCAAGAGCTAATATCCAACTGGCTCTTGACCCCGATTTGATTTACAAAACGAATGATGTAGAATCAAGAATCGCTGCTCGCAGAATCCAGATTGAACTCAACAATACCGACGACCCTGACCGCCGCACTGAACTTAACAAACAACTCAACTGCAACACCAAGCAACGACAGCTTTGGACAAATTACAGAGAGGAGGCCAAAAAACTTAAAGAAAAGGTAAAAGGCTTGGATATATACGAACAAACTGAAAAACTTGGAGCGTTGCAGCAAAGCTATCTTGAAAGGAGCCAAAAAATATGTCAATAATTCGGATAATAGCTTTGTGCCTCTGGGTGAACTTCAATCTAATTGCTCAAAAAAGTATCAATTTCACCCAACAGTTTACATTTGAATATCAAGCTAATGGTAATCGTAAGGAGTTTAGTGTTTTTGCCGACCCCAAAACTGCTACTTGGCTGCTTACTCGCGATGAAACTTTTGGTGGGCAGCCAGAAGATATTGACTTTTGGATTCTGAGACCCGACGGAGGAATTATTATCATCGGCAATGACACCTCTGGTAAAAAGCAACGTATTTTACTGAAAAACAATGCTTTTTCGTTTGGAACCAGTACACTAAAGGCCAAGTCTTTGGGTAAAAATACAACATTTGGAGCAAATAAATACGGCTGGCAGGTCTTGAAAGCGACCGAGTATGTTGTAAATTCGGGAAGATTAACAGAGAATGTCTATGCCACACAACTGCCTTACAGTTGCCGGGCATTGTTGGCATATAATTCGTGTGTTGATGTAGAAAACCATTTGCCGATTTTTAATAATGTAGAATATTATCGGGTTTTTACCGAAAAATTCTTAGTGTTACAAGACTCCAAATTTCGTTTAGTGTCGGTCTCACCAACCGAATATTCAGTTGATTTTTGAATTATTCCAACGGATTTTTATTGTTGATTGTACCAAATGATTGGATAATGCTGAATCTGGCGAAGAGGTCTTCTGAATACCAATCTTCTTGGCGAGTGAGCTTAATTATTTCGGCGTGTTGTCTTTGGCGATACGCAAACTGTTTGACATCATCGAGCGACTCCCAGATAGAAAACGTCGCTTGTTTTATAAATGGTACCTCGCCGATTCCGACCGAGGTGATAAATCCTTTTGCTCCATTCATCGATGACGCCACAATAGGTACATTCTTCCAGAAGTTCCGAAGCCTATTCAACCTAATCGTAGCACGGGTCAGTACCGCAATTTTTCCATTAAAATTTTTGTCAGAAACCGGATTACCGAAAGGTTCTTTGTTATCCCATTTACCGTGCGATTCATAGGGCTTACAAAGGATTGTCCATTGTTCGGTTGTTAAAATCCGCCAAAAATTCCAAATAAAAGAATCTTTTTTAAATTTCTCAAAATCCTCGATATTATTCCAAACTGCCATTAATCCCCACTGCTGATAATCTGGGTTTATGTCGAAAGTACCGTTTTTGCCACATCCCAACAATTTGCTAAAAGTGATGTTTTTGTTCAGAAATAGCGGGATTCTGAAAATCGCCATCGAGATAAAGGCCAAAGGAATGTAATATTTTGGATAACGAACAATTGTGAGCGATACTAACATCGGTAAAGATTTATTTATTTAGACAACTCGGATATTCTTCAAAAAGTTTTACAAAAAAAGCCCCCTTATAAAAAGAGGGCCACGGTCAGGGGGAGAATGTATAGACGTAAAATTTTAAGACTAAGTTTATTCCAATACTTTTTCTTTTGTTATCTGACGAGTTCGCCACTCAATCGCATCATTTCGAGTTCGGATATTTTGACATTGAAACGGGCATTAACCAATCGGTTTAGCGATGTATCGAAACGCCTTTGGGCATCGTTTAATTCTAAGATTGTAGAGCCACCCAACTTAAATTTTTCGAGGCTTATCTGAAGGTTTTCCTCAACAATTTTAGTGTTTTCTTCTTCGAGTTTAAGCAATTCTTTATCGGCTTGGTATTGGTTATATACTCTTTCTAATTCAAAATCAAGTCTTTGTGATAAATCAACTTGTTGTTTTTGGAGTATGTCGGTGTTTATTTTGGCCGTTTGGATTTGACGACGAACAATCTCACCGTTGAAGATATTCCAAGTTGCAGCGATACCCGTATTTAGCCCCACTGTTTGGTTATAAAGAAATAGACCAGCATTGGTGGCGTTGAGGTTATACCCTAAAGAAGAATTTAGAGTAACTCGCGGGAGTTTTTGGGCTTGGGCTTCACGCTCTTGATTAAGGCTTATATCGGTGTTTTTTCTTAAAAATTGAATATTTACGTTGTTGGTTTTGGCTTTGCTTTGAAGCTCCGATATTGATGGTTCAAACATGGTTTCGGTAGCATCTTGTACCTCAAAATCAACTTCCGAAGTTCTATTCATGGCATCATTTAGGGCAATTTTTGCATTTTTTAAGGCATTTTTAGCTCTTACCATTTCGGTTTGTTGCGTTGTTAAATCGGTCTTAGATTGCAGATAATCCAATTTAGAACCTTTACCTACTTGCCACCGTTCTTCGGTTATTTTCAGACGCTCATCGTAGTACTTTATGCCTGTCTCAAGAAACTTGACGGTTTCTTTCTGACGCATCACTTCGTAATAAGCCCTCATAACGGCCAATACGGTGTTTTCAATCATCATTTTGGTTTGTACTTGGCTGAGCTGGCTCTGGTTTCGTAGGCGGTCGAGTGTTGCGTACATTCTTCGACCATCGTAGAGTGTCCAGCTCATCACAACATTGCTATTGGGTGTGATACTCCGACCAAAACGATTGATGTCGGTGCCATTGGCTAATTTTTGATTGACTTGGTTAAGAGCCGTACCGAGGTTGGCGTTCCAATCTATCCTCGGCATCATTCCAGCATTACCTTTAAAGACCTGCAAGTCGGCCGCTTGTTGCTGCATTTTGGCAATCTGAATGCCATAGCTTTGCTCAAGCGAAAGATTAATGGCTTTGTCGAGAGTGAGCAACTCTTGTGCTATCAAAGCACGGCTGTTTGACAAAACGATTAAAATCAGAATAAATATTTTTTTTCTCATTGATGCAATGATAAGTATCTCAAATGAAATTCCGGAAAATTAATTGACAACTTGCTTGACCTTTACAGCCATTTCGGGTTTCAAGGCCATTATGCCACTCACGATTAACGAATCGCCCATTTGTAAGCCACCTATCACCTGCACTTTTTTATCGGTACGCAGGCCGGTAGTTACCATGGCTTCGGTAACTTTTCCGTCTTTCATTACATACACTTTTTTGCCTTTCAAAACAGGTACTATGGCTTGTGTAGGTACCATTATCGAACTCTCGGTATTCAAATCGGCCGTAACTCTGACAAACATACCCGGCAGTAATTTGCCGTTAGGGTTTTGAGAAATCCCCCGAACTCTCAGGGTTCTTAGATTTGGGTCGATTTTTGGGTCAATGGCCGCAATACTTGCATTGAAAATACCTTCTTGACCATCAACTTCAAACTTAAAACTACGCCCAATTTTTATTTGAGGAGTGTATTTTTCGGGTATCGTGAAATCAACTTTTACGGGGTTCATCTGAACAAGATTTGCAATTACCGTAGCGGGTGTAACGTACGCACCCTCACTGACACTCTTAAAGCCAATTTTGCCGGCAAATGGGGCTGTCAAAACGGTTTTTTCTAACTGGGCTTTTATCACGTCTTTGTCGGCACTCAAAGTATTTATTCGGTTGGCCGAAATCTCGTATTCTTCTTTGCTGATGGCATTGATTTCAAGTAATTTCTTTTGACGTGCTTCTATTTGTTTTGCAAGATTTTCTTCGTATTCGAGTTTTTTCAATTGAGCTTGCAAGTCCGTATCTTTTATTTTGGCAATGAGCTGACCTTTAGCAACAAAACTGCCCTCTTTGACATTCAGCGTAACCAATCGCCCCGATGCTTCGGCTTTTAGTTCGACTTCTTCATTGGGCGAAATCGACCCCGATGCGTAAACGATATTATTGATGTTTTCGGGTTGTGCTACATAAATGTTTACTGGCATAGCAGGAGCCGGGCCGCCGCCTTTTCCGTCTTTGCTTTTTCCGCCACCCATAGCAGAGCCAGAGCCACCGCCGGGGCCGTCTTTAGATTCTGGTTTTTTGAAAATGAAGATTTTTCCGAGGATTAAAGCAATGATAATAGCGGCAATGATGATAAATGTACGCATAAACTATGATTTTTGAGTCATATATGACCGTTTTGGGAATTTTCGTTTTAAAAACTTTTACAAGTTACTGCTAATTATTAATCAGTTAGGATATTTTGGCTGTGAAATTATCAAAATTATAAATCCAAAATAAATTTTTGCGACAATTTGCCTTTTTTTGGCGTTTAAATCTGTTTTAACTTTAAACAGGGTATTGAGAATTGATTTTGATTAATAAATTGTCATATTGTGTCGAAATTCAATAAGTTTAGTTCTATGAAAATTAATATTAATGGTTATATAACTAAATCAATAATTATTATAAAAAATCTAATACTATACGTAGAATAAATCTCAGGTTTTTTACATTTGTATAAAATCATTCGACTGCATCATGACATTTTGTTTAGGAGTTAAAGTTGCTAAAGGTATTGTGGCGATTGCTGATACCCGAATCACATCCGGAACGGAGGTTTCGACCAATAAAAAACTTTTTACGCATCAAATTCGTAACCATTCATTGTTTATCATGACGGCTGGTTTGAGGTCGGTACGAGATAAGGCAATCACCTATTTCAAGGAGGTTTTAGAAGAGCGAGACGAGCAGTTTGACAAGCTCTACAAAGCTGTGAATGCCTTTGGAGAGCAAGTTAGGCGAGTGGCAGTAGAAGACCGCTCTGCCTTAGAGTCGGCGGGGCTTGGATTTAATCTCTCGGCGATTGTGGGCGGACAATTAGAAAAAGATGGTGAGCATAAACTTTTTTTGGTTTATCCCGAGGGTAATTGGATTGAAGTAGGCGAGGGGCTTCCATTTATAATAATTGGGAATTCGGGATACGGAAAACCAATTTTGTTTAGAAATATCAAACATGAAACTTCGCTACAAGAATGCCTAAAACTCGGATTCTTGGCTTTTGATTCGACCCGTGTCAGTGCCAACGATGTCGATTTTCCGATAGATGTGCTGTTTTACGAAAAGAATAGCTACAATATGGTTGAGCATCGTTATCATAAACAAGATTTAGAGCATATTTCATATCAGTGGAATGCTCTTCTGAATGCTTCGGTTCAGAAACTACCAACCGACTGGATGGAACCCATTTTTGATAAGCAGTTTCAAGAATCAGAGGTTTATAAATAAGTGATTGACCCAAAGATGATGTTGTCGATTCCTTTTAAAAAATCTGGATGTTTGACAACATCATTTATATTTTTGCAGTTACTTAGGAGTATCGAATTCCTAAGAATCAAAAACAACAGTTGTATTTATGAAACTTCAAGTCGAACATCAATTGCTTTACCGTTATTCGAACGAAGTTTTTTTAAGTCCGCATTATATCTATTTAACTCCCAAGGCGAGTCCACACCAAGTAATCAGCGATTATTTTTTAGAAATTTCTCCCAAGCCAAATCTATTATTCAAAAATATTGATGCCGAGGGTAATACTCAGCAGATTGCTTATTTCAATCAGTCTTGTAATTTACTTTCGATAACAGCTTCTTTTGTCATTGAATCCAAAGAACATAATCCATATAATTTTGTTCATTTTCCATTTGAATCAGAGAAGATACCGTTTGAGTACCCCGAAAAAGAACATATACTACTTAATACTTACCTTACTTCGGATGCAATAACCACGGCGATTCATCAATTTGTTAGACCCATCGCTGCCGAAGCAAACTGGAAGACGATGGATTTTTTAGTTTTGCTTTGTACCAAAATCAAAGAAAATTTCAAGTATGAAATTCGCCCAGAAGGTGAAGCGAATAGACCCGAGAAAACGCTATTAATTAAAAAAGGAAGCTGCCGTGACTATGCAGTTTTGATGATTACGTGTTGTAAGGCTTTAGGTATCGCGGCAAGATTTGTGAGTGGCTATTGCTACGGAAGTGAATTACATGCTCACGAGCTTCACGCATGGGTTGAAGCCTACTTGCCCGGTGGAGGATGGCGTGGATTTGACCCCACCGAAGGAGTAATTGTTGACCATCAGTACATTGCGTTGGCCTCTTCGGCACAGCCCGAATTGATAAATCCAGTAACGGGTACATTTAGAGGGGTAGCCACTTCGACATTGGAACCTACCGTAAATATCAAAAAATTGTAAATAAACATGAGTCATCCCGAATTATAAAAAGACGTACGATACTTTGAGTTTTATATGTCGTTCCCGTTCCTACGAAACTCTCGTTTTTGTAGCATTTAGACTATCTAACGAGCGTCGGCCGCCAATATTTAGCCCCGATGGGGCATTTAATTCTCAAAATTCGGGATGAATTATGTTTATTTCTTGCAATTAAAATTTATTCGACTCCGATTTCATCAACAAAAAGCCAAGCCGAACGACCCGCACCCGGATGCCCCTCTGGGAGTTTTCCATAGTTTTGTGCAAATATTTTGATAAATCGTGCTTTTTTCGAGCCAAGTCCAGTATTAATTTGCTGAGTTTTCTGGTCGGATGGCATTATCAATATCAATTTTTTGTGCAGTTTCAAAGTTTTTACCATCGACCGAGGTTTTAATCTCGACCCATCTAGGATAAAGAATCCACGAATTACTTGCTCTCAAAAATGCCATCATTACCCGACTTACTTCCATAATTTGCCCTAAATCAAGTGTTACATCAAGGTCTTTGCCTTCAAGCCCCACCCATGTAGCCATATTTTTTTCTTCACCTCGCACCCCATTCGTCAAGCCGTATTTTTCGCCGCCTGTATATTTGAGCGGTTCATTAGCCATTTTGTATGTTTTGCCAGTAGATTTATTGATGAAGAAATATTTGTCTAATACTTTGCCTAATTTTTCGCCTTTTTCGTTGAATGCCGCACTCCTGATTATCGCATCTTTTGTAAGTATTACTCCCTGATTCGGATTATAGGCCATTGATTTTGCGGTTGGTTCTGTACCATCGATTGTATATCTAATAAGTGCCTGATTATCAGTTGTTTTGAGTTTTACGGCAACTTGGCTTTTGGCATTGAGCGATGAACTTGCCGAAATATCATAGTAGCTTTTGGCAAAGTTTATTCCCATATTTTGCATTCTTTCAAACTGAACTTTTAGGCGACTCGAAAAATCGGCGAAGTTTTTTTGCTCTGGTTGCGACCAACCTATTTCGGCAATCGCTGTGGCCCTCGGAAACGCCATGTATTCGAGTTTTTCAGGTGTTTTTATATATTCTGTCCAGATATTCCCTTGCACACCCAAAATACGCTTTGCTTGCTCGGCCGATAATTCTTTTGGCATTGGTTCGTAGCTGTAAACTTTTTCGAGTGGGAGATACCCCCCAATGGCGAGTGGCTCAGATGCTGGATTTGACTGATAATAATCAAGATAACAATGGCTGGTTGGTGTCATAATGGCATCGTGGTTTTGTTTAGCAGCAGCAACACCCCCTTCGATTCCCCTCCATGACATAATTGTTGCGTTTGGCGAAATTCCACCTTCGAGGATTTCATCCCAACCAATCATCTTGCGACCTTTTGAAGTAATAAATTTATCAATTCTCTTGATAAAATAACTTTGCAATTCGTGTTCGTCTTTCAATCCTTCTTTTTTCATTAAATCCTGACAAAACTTGCTTTCTTTCCAAGTTGTTTTTGGACATTCATCGCCTCCAATATGAATATATTTGCTTGGGAATAAGTCAATTACCTCGGTCAGCACATTTTCTAAAAACTCAAATGTTTTGTCGTATGGACAAAAAACATCGTCATGTACGCCCCATGTACCCGTAACTTCATAGCCCGAACCTTTACAGCCTAATTCAGGATAAGCTGCAAGTGCTGCCAAAGCATGACCCGGCATTTCGATTTCTGGAATTACATTGATGTATTTTGATTGAGCATACCGAATCACTTCCTTGATTTCTTCTTGCGTGTAATATCCACCGTAGGGCGTGCCATCATAACGCTGTTCAGAATAATGCCCCTCCATTGTTTGTTTGCGTTTTGAGCCAATGGCGGTGAGTTGAGGATATTTTTTTATTTCAATTCGCCATCCTTGGTCTTCGGTCAAGTGCCAATGAAACTGATTAAATTTGTGCATTGCCATGATGTCGATAAATTTTTTAATGTAATCAGTCGTATAAAAATGACGACCCACATCGAGCATCAATCCACGATAGGCATAGCGGGGTGCATCGTTGATGATTCCGCATGGTATGGTCCATTTGGTATTTGGAGTAGTCGAAGAACTATAAATGCTTGTTGGTAAAATCTGCAATAACGTTTGATACCCATAAAATAGCCCTTTGGTGGTTGATGCCGTAATCGAAATAGCACTTTTTGAAACATTTATGGTGTATCCTTCTTCGGGAATCTTTGAGTTTTTATCTAAACTGAATGCTACTCCGGTAGAGAGTTGTCCACTTTTATTTGGGTCATAGGTTTCGATATTGAGTTGGAAGCCAGTGGCAACCATTACTCTCTCTGAAAGTAGTTCGGCAATTGCATTTATTTCATTATTGCCTTGCGGAATCAGGATTTTAGCCTTGTCGGTCAGAGTAAATAAACCACTTTGAGGAGTTATTTTGGTGGGTTTAGGGATAATATTGTAGGTTTGTTGCCCTACGGAGACAATCGAACATATCAAAATAAGAAATATGACTTTTTTCATTAGAGTTTTGTTTTGGGATGAATCTGCAATATTGACGTTTTGGTTTTTAACGCCAATATTAATTAAAAATTTTGTAATTGATTTTCTAATTGTTTGGAATCATTAAGTTGAATGGATAAAAAGGCAGATTTCGTAATATCATAAAAACTAAAAGTAGAAAAATGAATCCCCACATGAATACTGGTTTTTGGATAAATTCGATTGCTTTTTTTTGATTGATTATTTCGGCAGTCAGGATGATTGTAATGATTGGTAGAATCAGATAAATCAAAATATTATTCTGCAATGCTTCGCTAAACCTACCGTGAAGCAACGAATGAAAGGCTCGCTGACCACCGCATCCAAAACAATAGAGCCCCGTTGTTTTGTGCAAGATACATGCGGGAGTAAAATGGCTTTTGGATGGATTAACGACAAAATAAAAAGCAGTGATAGCAAATGCTACCACTGCCAGTATGATTTTATATAAATTATTCGGCACTTACAACCAAGGTTTTTCCTGCCATATCGTGCAGAGATTGTTCTTTTTTATTGAATAGAGTGATGAGAAAGCCTATAAAACAAATACCTGAGATGAGCGATTTTACGATGGTTCGGATAATGGCGTCTGTTACTGAAAGTTGGCTTCCGTCTTCTTTTACAACCTTGATTTTCATTGCGATTTTGCCAATTGTACCTTGTCTTGCCGACGAAATCATTAATACTTCGTATGCAATTACTGCTACTACAGAAATGAAATAAAAAAGCATTAAACCACCAGTGGCTGCTACTGCGGTTGCGGCGGTTTCTTCTTCGGTCATTGTGCCGTCTAATGCACCAGAACCAGCCATCGAGGCAAATATTCCACCAAAAAAGACAGACAGGATGATTCCTAATACAATACTCAATAGAATACCATCAATAAGGTAGGCAACTAAACGCTTACCGAAGCCAGCGAGTTGGAGATTTTCCATAAATAACAAGGTGTTTTAGGGTTTAAAATTTAATTTATAGCTACAATTAAGTTATTCCATTTGAGAATTGCAATCAATTCGCTTAAAAAGTTATTAAATGGCTTTAGAGTTTAATCTTCCTAAAAACATCGATATAACTCCGTTTACTGGCATTGATGACATCAACCTTTCGGTATTCGGCATAACGAGCAAGTACTTCATAGCCTTTAAATGCTTTGTGAAGAGACAGAAACTGCCGAGCCATGTAGGATTTATTTTTGGGCATTAATTTATTGATTTCATACGTTTTGGTGCCATAAAAGTGTGAGTCATCGGCCACAATCTCATTATCATCGTTTAGTCTAATGGTTTCGTGCCAAGTGTGGTCGGCTCCCAAAACATAGATTTCCTTGTATTTTAGATTTATACACCTGAAGATTGAAGCCACCAACACATTCTGAGACTGGGGCATTCCGAGTTCGTTTTTATAAAACCAAAATTTCAGAGAGTCGAGCCCGTCAAGAATCACATAATTGAAATAAATTACTTTAATATTTGGATTTTTGGCAATACTCTCTACAAAATAACTCGATTTTTTGAATTTAAACGGTACAAATAGATTAAGCTCCCAATCGGTATCGTCAACCAGATGCACAATGGCTTTGCTGGCTCTTTCGTGGTTTGGTTCTGTGAAAGCATTATCAAGAAGTAGATAATTATTGGGTTTTAATTGCTTATAATAAGTTGAGGCTGAAAATACATTGACACAAAAAATATCGTGTTTTTTTATGAATTCGAGGTGATTTTGAAGTGAATCATTCAGCGATGGCCCATTTCCCAAAATAACGCAACTTCTTGAATTGGTTTTGTGGTTTGTAACTTTGAATTTTGAAAACGCAATTACTTTGCAAATAGCTATGATGCTATTGAATAGATTCGAGATGAAATCTTTTAAGTCGAGAATTTTTTGAACCAATTTTTTATGATTTTTAAAACAATTACAATTTATCCATTTTTATCCCAAATTGCCAAAGCCAATCTAATTTTATCGTAGCCGTATTCTTCATTGAGTGCTTCAAATAAAGGTTTTAAGGCATCGCCCTTATTCATACCTAACTCCAAAGCCATATCGACAATGGCGTCGTATTCTTGTTGCGAAATCAGTTTTGTAATATCGACATCGTGGCCATCTTCGCTTAATTTTATCAAATGATTGGCAATTGATGAAGGTTGAAGGTTTCTTCGGGTTGCAATTTCTTCAATTGAGAGTCCTTTTTTATACAAATCCAGCGTTTCGATATACGTTGAGCCATTGGCAACTCTCGCAACTCCTTTGGCGTTGTTATCTCTGATAAAATCAAGGACTTCGTTCAAAAATACTTCTCCAAACTGTTTGTATTTGGCGTCGCTCACACCCGAAACCTGTAACATCTGATAACGACTGATTGGTTTTTTCTGAGCCATTTCCGAAATTGTAGCGTCTGAAAATACCAAAAATGGTGGAATGCTCAATTTATCAGCCAATTGTTTGCGTAGCAATCGTAATTTTTCAAACAAAGCATCTCTAATGACCTCTCTTTTCGATTTCTCTTTCGGGTTTTCGGCATCTTGTCTTGCTTTTTTGGTATCGTAAGGTTCAAATTTGACCAGTTCTACCCCTTGTTCACCTTTCAAGACAGACCACGAATAATTATTGAGTTTGAATGAATGGTGGTCGTCGTAGGCAATATCCATGACACCCATATTCAACATTTGGGTAAGGTATTCGGCCCATTCTTCACCTTTCAAATCACGACCTGCTCCAAAAGTACGGATTTGGTGGTAATTTCGTTCCAGAACGTTTCGGTTCTGTGAACCCCTCAAAATATCAATCAACATTCCCATCGCAACTTTTTCTTCGGTTCGGGCAATTGCCGATAGGGCTTTTTGGGCAATGGTGGTGGCATCAAATCTTTGTCTTGGATTACGGCAAACATCACAATTACCACAATCCTCTCGGATTTCCTCGTTAAAATAACTCAAAAGAATTCTTCTTCGACAAATATCGGCCTCTGCGTATTGTTTTAAGCGGGTCAATTTGGCTGTCTGAACTTCTTTCATTTCTTCGGGAAGTTCCGAATCAGTAATCATTTTTGTACGAATAATCACATCTCCGTAACCATAAAAAAGTAGCGTATCGGCTTTTAGTCCGTCTCGACCTGCCCGCCCAATCTCTTGATAAAAACTTTCGACATTAGAAGGTAAATTGTAATGAATGATAAACCTAACATTTGATTTATCGATTCCCATCCCGAAGGCAATTGTTGCCACTATGACCTGCAAATCATCATTAATGAATGAATCCTGCACTTTTTCGCGGGTTTCTGCAATGAGACCTGCATGATAATGGGCCGCTCGGATACCGACTCTTTGTAAAGCAAGAGCAACGTCTTCGGTAGCATTTCGACTTAAACAATAAATGATTCCCGACTGATTTGGTCTTTCTTTAATGAAATTCTCAATGATTCGAGTTCGATTTCGAGACGGTAGAACATTGAGCGAAAGGTTTGGTCTATCAAACGAAGAAGTGAAGGTTGGGGCGTCGGGGATTCCCAACTGAGTTAAAATATCTTTACGTGTAACCTTATCGGCAGTAGCTGTTAGTGCAACAATCGGAACACTCGGAAAATTTGCCTTTAAGGCCTTTAGTTGAGTATATTCAGGCCTAAAATCATGCCCCCAAATCGAAACACAATGCGATTCATCAACGGCAAAAAGGTTGACTTTTAGTGATTTAATAAAGTTTAGATAATTGCCCGAGAGCAGTTTCTCAGGTGATATATACAAGAGTTTTAGTTCGCCCAGTTTTGCTTTCCATTCTATGCTTGATTGTTCACTGCCAGTCAATGTAGAATTGATGTATGCAGCCGAGATTCCGTTGGCTACTAATCCCTGAACTTGGTCTTTCATCAGGGCAATCAATGGAGAAATCACTACCGTAAGGCCATCCATTAATAACGCTGGAATCTGAAAACATAGTGATTTTCCGCCGCCGGTAGGCATCAAAACCATACAATCATTTTTGGCTAAAATTGTGTCTATAATCTCGGATTGTAGCGGTCTGAATTTATCGTAACCAAAATACTTTTTTAATGCTTGCTCTTTGGTCATTTGTGAGTTTGTATAGAGAATTATTCAAAAAACTCTCAAAATTACATCAAATCGAACAAATTACTAACACCCATCATTTTACTTTTTGTAAATCCTTCTCCGTATTTTGTTCCAATTTGGTGTCCCAGTTCTTTGGCACGAGATTCTACAAACTCCAAAAATTCAGGCGATGATAAATAACTTTGAGGTTCGGTGCTGTTAGGGTCATAGAATTGACTCTTAAATGCCCTGATTGCGGCCTCTTTTATATCCCAAAACGCTGTAATATCAACAACAAAATCAGGTTTAATGTAACGGTCTTGAATATAATGATACAGTGCTTTTGGTCGCCAAGCTGTTTGTGGAGTGCCGTCTTTTTCAAAGGTTGGAATCATTCTTAACCCCGAAAAAAAACAAGCATCAATTGCCAATGCCGCACCTTTTCCGTGGTCGGGGTGGCGGTCTTCGACAGCATTCGCCAAAACGATTTCTGGCTGATACCTCCTAATGACCTGAATTAGTTTCATCTGGTGGTCTTCATCATTCCTAAAAAAAGCATCTCTGAATTCAAGGTTTTCGCGAGCATGAATCCCCATGATTTTAGTTGCATCTGCCGATTCGGCCAATCGGATTTCGGGTGTACCTCTGGTTCCGAGTTCGCCACGTGTAAAATCTACTATCCCAACTTTTTTTCCTTGTGCAATATGTGAAGCGATTGTTCCCGAACAGCCCAATTCGGCATCGTCGGGATGGGCCGCCATGACCAATATATCTAATTTTTGTATCATTTATTCTAAATATATTTTAGGAGAAGTTAGTTAATAAATAAAAAAAAACGGCGTGAAAAAGTTCACACCGTAAATATTATCTTACCAAATCAGCGGAATCATTGGGAAACAATGAAATCAAAAATTTATTTAACTCTCAAACGATAACCAGTACGAAGACGTGTTGAAGGTCTTATTTTATTGAGTTTACAAAGCTCTGCAATTGTTGTATTGTTTCGGCTTGCAATTTCGGAAAGGGTGTCTCCTGAGCGAACACGAATCCAGTGTTTTTGAACTATATTGGTGGGAACTTCTTCTTCAAATTCAAAATCATTCTTCGATGTACCGCCTCTTAGGTAATCATATACACGAGAAGTCATTAAAAACTCTTGCGTAAGTATATTGATTTGAGAAGGTGCAAACTGGAATATATTGGTTGGGTCGAATGGGTTTCCTTCGTAGCGGGTTTCAAAGTGAAGGTGAGGCCCAGAACTTCTACCTGTGCTACCTCCAAGACCGATTTCGTCTCCTGCTTTTACGATTGTACCAGACTCGAAGTTGATTTTTGAAAGGTGGCCATAAAGTGTTTCAAGACCATTATAGTGGCGAACAACCACACAACGTCCATATCCATTCGCCCATCCGGCAACTCTGACGATTCCATCAAAAGTTGCAAAAATTGGGTCTCCAGTTTCTAAATCAAGGTCAATACCCGTATGCCAACGCCTCGAACGCCATCCAAAACGTGAGTTTACAATACCTTTATTCATCGGGCCAGCCCAGTAGCGTCCTTGCGAAATATCATAGAGCTGAATCGGAACAACGTCTTCGTAGTCTTTGGCATCAATGCCGTAAGGGTCAATGTGCTTGCTATCCCAAACCGAGAAATACGATGCGATTTTTACCATGTCTTCGCTGCCTGCAAATTGAGCTTCCTCTTCGATTTCAACAACTTGTACTTGTCCTTCGTCGATTGTACTCGTATCTTCGTGTACTACTGCATTCAGCTCTTTGATTGGTTCAATCTTTGGAGCCGGGGCGGCATCTTGTACTTTTACGGGTTCAAATTCGGTCGAAAAACGCAACTTTGGTTCTTCTTCAAAAGAAAACTCTTCGTCTTCTTTTTTGATTGGTTTATTAAGATTCTTGTCTTTTAGTTTCTCCTTTTGAGAAGTAGGAATATCAGTACTTTTGATTTTTCCTCGTTCTTTTTGGGCAAAAGCCCCCGTCGTTACAGTTACTGCAAAAGCAATTAGTAAAACCTTCTTCTTCATATTTTTTGGTTTTTGTGGATATTGAAAAGAATTATCCACAGATGAAACAAAAAACAAGCCAAAATTGATTAATCGGCTACACCAATACAATTTTAGGCATTTTATATTGTTAATGCAAACCTTTCTCAGATAAATAACGCTCGGCATCGAGAGCTGCCATACATCCTGAACCAGCCGCCGTAACGGCTTGGCGATAAATTTTATCTTGAGCATCGCCACTCGCAAATACTCCTTCGATGTTAGTTCGGCTGCTACCTTTCTCGGTAACAATGTAGCCAGACTCATCAAGTGTAAGGTAATCGGCAAAGATGCCAGTATTGGGTTGATGACCGATTGCCACAAAGAAACCTGTTACATTGATTGTTGATTCTTCGCCAGTTTTATTGTTTTTGATTCTTGCACCATTTACGCCATTTTCATCGCCGATAATCTCAATGGTTTCGGTATTGAATAGGATTTCGATGTTTGGTGTGTTCTTGACACGGTCTTGCATGATTTGAGATGCACGGAATTCATCGCGACGAACAAGCATTGTTACTTTTTTGCAAAGTTTTGAAAGATAATGAGCTTCTTCGCAGGCAGTATCGCCAGCACCCACAATGGCAACCTCTTGGCCACGGAAAAAGAAACCATCACAGACTGCACAAGCCGAAACCCCTTGACCGTTGAAATGTTGCTCAGATGGCAAACCGAGCCATTTTGCCGATGCACCCGTTGAAATAATAACAGCGGATGTAGTGATTTCGTGTGTATCGTCAATGATTATTTTGTGAGCCGTTGGGTTTGAGAAATCTACTTTTGTTGCCATTCCATAGCGGATTGAGGTCCCGAAACGTTCTGCTTGCTTGCGGAAATCTTCCATCATTTCTGGTCCCATGATACCATCTGGATACCCGGGGTAATTCTCAACGTCTGTTGTTATAGTTAGTTGCCCTCCGGGTTGAGCCCCTTGATAAAGTACTGGTTTTAGTCCTGCTCTTGCGGCATAAATCGCTGCTGTATAACCTGCTGGCCCTGAGCCAATTATTAATACGTTTACTTTTTCTTGTGTCATTGTTATAAAAAGGTAATTGAACAAATCAGACCTTTCAGAACCTAAAATTGATACTAAAGTCTAATTATCGAACAGCATTCTAAGCCGCAAAGTTCGCTAAAAATTTAGTAGGATAAAACCGTTTAATTGATTTTACTTTTTATTTATGGTACTAAAAATATTATTCGATAGCTTTATGTCTGTTATTCTAACCCCATATTAAAACGATTAAAAAATGAAAAAATTACAATTTTTGTTGATAACAGTCTTGATTTCTACTGTTGCTTTTGGACAGCTTGCCAATGATAATTCGATGACTGTGATGGTTGATGGTAAAGAGTTTAAGACCCAACCTCGCCAAGTGAAGATTGGGAATTACGCCTATTTAACCGGAAACGGCACAAGCCCCGATAAAATGCTCAGAATCTGGCTCGGTGATTTTTATGGACGCCCAGCCGTAGAAGCTGGTACTTACTTGATTGTGAATGCTGATAGGCCCGATACCAAAGAAAATATCAAAAGGGCTCAAGATTTGGGTAAGTACAAAGGCATTGCGGCGATTCGCTATGTTGAAGAAACTCGCTCTCCACGAATGGAATACCACGTAGGAGATTCGCAAAATAATGCCGATGAGACCCTCGAAGTAAAAGTGGGCTCGGATGGGTTTATGGAGGTTAGGTTTGGTGCTTGTACACTCGAAGGTACTTATTGGAAAGAAAAAGCAGGTGCAACGGTTTTGGGTGGAGTAGGACGATTGACCGATAAACTGCGTGACAAAGTGGTAACTTCGGCTACTGGATTCGACCAAGATATTGACCCCGAAGGCAGGGGGTGATGAAGTTAAAGAAAAACTAATTTTTCGATTTTTATCATAAAATTCGCAATTTTGCCACATGGCAAAGAAAGTTAAATTTTATGCAGTCTGGGAAGGGCGAGAAAAAGGTGTCTATGACACTTGGGAAGACTGTCAGAAGCAAGTAATTGGCTTTGACGGTGCAAAATACAAATCTTTTGATACTAAAGAGGAAGCAACAAAGGCTTTGAAGGGTAATTATTGGCAATTTATCCAACAAAAAGAGAAGGAAGAGAAGCAAATCAAAATGCCAATTGGCAATCCAGACCTCAATTCAGTTGTGGTAGATGCAGCTTGGAATACCGCCACTGGCGATATGGAGTATCAGGGTTTTTATCTCAAAACCAAAGAAAGGTTATTTCTGAAAGGCCCATTCAGACACGCCACAAATAATATCGGTGAGTTTTTGGCGATTGTTCACGCTTTGGCGTTATTGCACCAAAAACAATCCAATCTACCGATTTATTCAGATTCGAGAACGGCAATAAGTTGGGTTAGAGCCAAAAAAGCAAATACTAAATTGGCCGAAAAAGAAGGCAATGAAGAAGTTTTTGAATTGATAGATAGAGCCGAAAAATGGCTACAAAATAACAAGTACGGAAACAAAATTTTGAAGTGGGAAACCGAGCATTGGGGCGAAAACCCGGCAGATTTTGGACGAAAATGAAATAATTTGCATTATTCGATTCTCATTTAACGATTTGTTTATTAATATTGCATCAAGATTAATTATTGTAAATCATACTCTGTATATATATTTTATGGCTGATAACACTCATTCAAAACCGCTTTCGGATGGCACGATGCTCGTAATCTTTTTGGTTCTGGCTTGTATCCTTTATTTTGTTGGAGACTTACTTACTTTTATTGTTGGAATGATTGTTTTAACTCCACTTTTTGCTGGTAATTACAACAAAGCTCACCAAGACGAATCTCATTGATTTGGTTTTTAGTTTTTTAACACAGAAAGCGGCTCAATTGAGCCGCTTTCTGTGTTTTGATACCTATTGATAAGATTTACTTGATAAAATTGCTTTTTAGATTTTCAATTCTGAATTTCACACCACACTAATCCGATATTAACATGAGAAAGAATCTTTACTATTCAACATTGACCGTACTTTTAATGCTTGTGTTCTCGGCTTCGAGTTTTGCACAACGACTAAAGTTTCACCGCATTTCGGCCGAAATCGAGCCACTCAAGTTAGAGAGTTTGTTCAATGATGGTTTTGAGGTTGACCACTTTAGCTACGAACAAAAAAAGTATTTTGCTGCTGAGGTTTCCGACGAAGACATTGCTATCTTCAAAAAACACAATGTGAAGTTTAAGTACCAAATCGAAGATTTAGAGAAGAACTTGGCTAAGTATAATCGAGAAATTGACAGAAAAGCTCCCAAAAATACCAAAACTGCGGTTACAACACCCGCCAATTTTTCATTAGGCTCATATGCTGGATTTTACACATTTGCCGAATTACAGACTATCCTCGACCAAATGCGTACATTGTATCCTAACTTAATCTCGGCTAAAAGTAGCATAGGAACTTCAATCGAAGGCCGACCAATCTTGATGGTTAAGATAAGCGATAATCCCGATGTTGATGAAGCCGAACCTGAAATGTTCTTCAATGCGGTACACCACGCACGCGAACCAATGAGCATGAGCCAATTAATATTTTTTATGTGGCATGTTTTAGAGAATTACAATACTGATAAGGATATTAGAACGCTTGTAAATAGTACGGAGCTTTTTATTGTACCTTGTGTAAATCCTGATGGATATGTTTTTAATCAAACAATGAATCCCAGCGGGGGTGGAATGTGGCGAAAGAATCGACGCAACAATGGTAACGGTACGTACGGGGTCGATATTAATCGAAACTATGGGTTTATGTGGGGCTTCAATAATACGGGTTCTTCACCAACCACAAGTTCAGATACATACCGAGGAACGGCTGCGTTTTCAGAACCCGAGACTCAAGTAATTCGTGATTTTTGTAATAGTCACAATTTTACACTCTCGATGGATTTTCATTCTTTCGGAAACTACTGCATCTATCCGTTTGGATATACGAGTACAAATCCGAATCCGGAATTAGCGTTATTCCAACAAATGGGGACATTTCTGGTAGCCGAAAATGGGTTTGTGGCTGGCAATGCACTTTCGACGGTTGGTTACACGGCCAATGGTGCAGGCGATGACTGGAAGTATGGTGAGCAAACGACAAAAAATAAAATTTATAGCTTTACTCCCGAAGTAGGAGCCTCAACCGATGGTTTTTGGCCTGCTTCAAGTCGGATAATTCCGCTTTGTAATGCAACAATCGAAATGAATAAAAAGGCATTCAGAATGTCAACTTATTTTGGTAAAGCTACTCCTACAAATAATAACTCGACTGTTGCAACCACAAATGGAACTGTTAATTATACCTTTCAGAATTTCAGTGTAAAGCCAACGACCTACACAGTCTCGGTTTCGCCAGTAAGTAGTTTTATCACATCAGTTGGTTCTCCAAAAACGTACTCTAACTTCACATTGCTTCAAAACCAAGCTGATAATTTTACATACTCGATAGACCCTCTTACTCCTCTCGGTACACAATTGAAGTTTGCATTGACAGTCGATAACGGGTTATCGGTACAATCTGATACAATTACAATAACGTATGATTGTATCGGACCTAATTCTTTGGCAACATCGGGTATTAGTGTTTCGGGAGCGACCCTAAGCTGGGGTGCAGTAGCTGGTGCAAGCAATTATTATGTTTCATTTAAAGAAAACAGCAGTAGCACTTGGGGGGCCGATATATTGGTAAATGGTGCAACAACCTACGCCTTGACTGGTTTGAACCCCGCAACTACATATAATTGGAGAGTCAGAACCGAAAATTGTACTAATTGGTCTTCGACGCTCAATTTCCAGACTCAACCACTTTGCGGCAACCCTACAAGTTTGAGTACATCGAGTTTGACTTCTACGAGTGTTACACTCAATTGGGGGGCGGTTTCGGGAGTTACTAATTATACAGTCGAATACAAAGCTGCCGCTTCTTCGACATGGATAGTCGCTGCCAGTGCAACAACCGCAACAAGTCAAAGTTTAACTGGATTAACTCCAACAACCGTCTATGATTGGCGAGTGAGAGCCAATTGTCCGGCAGGAAGTAGTTCTTATGTTTCGGCTCAATTTACAACTCCGAGTTCGGTTACATATTGTGCATCAAAAGGAAACAGTACATCATTTATGTGGATAGACTATGTAAATATGGGTACGATTAATAGAACATCTGGGAGTGATGCTGGTTATTTTAATGGAACGTCAATTTCGACAAATGCAGTACGAGGGACGAGCCGTACAATTGTACTTTCTTGTGGATTTAGCAGTACGATATATAGAATGTACTGGCGAGTTTTTATTGATTACAATAGAAATGGAGTATTTACGGATGCAGGCGAGCAAGTTACGAGTTTCAACGTAACAACTTCGGGTAATACTTCTAGAACATTCACGATTCCATCAACAGCAGCTTTGGGTACAACCAGAATGCGTGTTGTAGCGAAATACAGTGCCTATGCTACCTCGTGCGAGACATTTACTTATGGCGAGGTGGAGGATTATACCATTAACATCACAGCATCAACTGCTAATTCACGTTCTATTTCTGCGGCTGAACCTA
>JALOLV010000191.1 GCA_025455785.1 Spirosomataceae bacterium
TCATTGTGATTTATCCACAATGCTTGCAAAAATCACAAAAAAAATGTAAATTTGTGTAGTTAAAGTATGAAAAAATACAATATTTTCTACAAATAATACCAATAAAAATCTTTCTGAGAGTAGCAATATGGCTGAGGAAACAGAAAAAATTAACCAAAACCCCAATTCGCCCCAAAACGGCAACATTATCTCGATAAATATTGAAGACGAAATGCGTGGAGCCTACATTGATTATTCGATGTCGGTTATCGTTTCTCGTGCTTTACCAGATGTTAGAGATGGTCTCAAGCCAGTACACCGCAGGGTGCTTTACGGAATGGCTGAGTTGGGTGTTTATCACAATCGTCCTTATAAAAAATCTGCACGTATAGTAGGGGAGGTTCTGGGTAAGTATCACCCACACGGCGATGCCTCCGTTTATGACACTATGGTTCGTATGGCCCAAGAATGGTCTCTACGCTATCCGATGGTCGATGGACAAGGAAACTTTGGCTCAATAGATGGCGATTCGCCAGCGGCTATGCGTTATACCGAGGCTCGCTTGAAGCGAATTGCCGAAGAGATGCTGGCCGATATAAACAAAGAAACGGTTGATTTTCAACCTAACTTTGACGATTCGCTCGAAGAACCCTCGGTGATGCCTTCTAAAATACCGAATTTGTTGCTGAATGGTACATCGGGTATTGCAGTTGGGATGGCTACCAATATGGCTCCTCACAACCTTACAGAAGTTGTTGATGGAATTGTAGCCTACATTGATAACACCGAAATTACGGTTGAGGAGTTGATGCAGCATATCAAAGCCCCTGATTTCCCGACTGGAGGTATCATCTACGGTTATAGTGGTGTAAAAGCCGCTTTTGAAACCGGAAGAGGAAGGGTCGTTATTCGTTCGGTTGCTAATTTTGAAACAACTAAAACTGGCAAAAACCAAATCGTTGTTACTGAGATTCCTTACATGGTAAATAAAGCCATGATGATTGAAAAAACGGCGGCTCTTATCAATGAGAAAAAGCTCGAAGGTATCTCAGACATTCGTGATGAGTCAGACCGTGAAGGTTTACGTGTTGTTTACGATTTGAAAAAAGACGCTGTTCCAAACGTTGTCCTGAATAACCTTTACAAATATACGCAGCTACAATCGTCTTTTAGTATCAACAACGTGGCACTTGTAAAAGGTCGCCCACATACGTTGAACCTCAAAGATATGATTCGCTACTACGTGGACCACCGTCTCGATGTTGTTACACGTCGTACACAATACGACCTAAAAGAGGCCCAAAAGCGGGCTCATGTATTGGTCGGCTTATTGATAGCTCTTGATTATCTCGATGGTGTTATAGCACTTATTCGTAAATCTCGTGACCCCGAAGAAGCTAAAGCTGGTTTGATGAATGGTGATTTTATGACACCCGAGCAAAAAGCTGATTTCTTGAAATCGGGTCGTGAGCGTATGCAAATTGTGGATACCTTCATCACCGACAATAACGATAGCTTAATTTTAAGTGAGATTCAAGCAAAGGCTATTCTTGATATGCGTTTGCAACGTCTTACTGGTCTCGAAAGAGATAAAATCATCGCCGAATACGAAGAAATCAAGAAGTTGATTGAAGAATTGCTTTCAATCTTGAATTCGGAGGAGAAAAAACGCACTATCATCAAAACCGAATTGGCGGAGTTGAAAGATAGATACGGTGATACACGCCGTAGTAAAATAGAAATGGCTGCTGGTGAGTTTAGTATCGAAGACATGATTCCAGACGATGAAATGCTCGTTACAATCTCAAATCAAGGCTATATCAAACGTACGCCATTACAAGAATACCGAACACAAGGTCGTGGCGGTGTTGGCTCTCGTGGAGTAAAAACAAAAGACGAAGACTACACAGAACACCTTTTTGCCGCAACAAACCATAATTATTTGTTGATTTTTACCCAAAAAGGGCGTTTATATTGGTTGAGAGTTTTTGAAGTACCTGAAGGTAGCAAAACTTCAAAGGGTCGTGCGATTCAGAACTTAATTAATATTGAGGCTGACGATAGCATCAGAGCCGTTCTTAATGTCAAAACATTGACCGATGAAGATTATATCAATAATAACTACATCGTAATGTGTACTGAACAAGGAACTGTCAAAAAGACATTGCTCGAAGCCTATTCTCGTCCACGTCAGAATGGTATCATTGCCATCAATATCAACGAGGGTGATAACTTGCTCGATGTTGCTCTTACCAATGGTGATAATCATATTGTGATAGCCGCTCGTAATGGCAAAGCCGTCCGTTTCCATGAAGCAGGCACTCGTCCAATGGGTCGTACCGCAACGGGTGTTCGTGGTATTAATCTCGAAGAGGGCGATAAAGCAATCGGAATGGTTTGTATAAACCGAGCAGATGCTCAGCTACTCGTCGTGTCCGAAAAAGGTTATGGTAAACGCTCCGATATTGAAGACTACCGAATCACAAGTCGTGGTGCAAAAGGTGTTAAAACCCTCAATATCACCGATAAAGTAGGTAATTTGGTAGCTATCAAAGAAGTTACCGATGACGATGACTTAATGATTATCACTCAAAACGGAATCGCAATTCGTATCAAAGTTTCTGACCTCAGAGTGATGGGACGTAACACACAGGGTGTTAAGCTGATTCGTGTAAGTGATAACGATGCTATTGCTTCAATAACTCGTATTATCCGAGAAGATGAGGAAGAAGAATCTTCTGGAGAAAGTACTGAAAATCAATCAGATACAACCGAAACACCCGTAACAGAGTAGGGGAGTTGAAGTTGAGGAAGTGCTTTGATTGGTATATTTTATCAAGGCACTTATCTCTTTTGCAAGTCTTTCTGACTGTTAAAATTTTGTTAATCAAAAAAAAATTAATACTTTTCAATCAAAATAAACGTCTAAAACCCAAAGCAAATTGATATTGTTAGATTTTGATAAAATTGGCCTCACAAATCTATTATTATAGTAGGTCATTAAAGTCTAATGATTTCATTTAAGCTAATATTAACTTAAATTTAATCTTAAAGATGAAGAAAATCTTTTTAGCATCTGCCTTTAGCATTTTTGCAACAGGTGCTTTTGCTCAGAATGCGGCCCTCGAAGCTCAAATGCGTGAGGCACAGTGTAAAACCGCTGCCGATGATATTGCCAAAAACGAAAAAGCAAGTGCCGACCCAAAAAAAGGTATTAAACCTGCGACTTGGTTGAAGTTGGCTCAGTCTTATGAGGCAATGGCAATGTCTTGTGGAAAAGACTCAATGGCATCGGCAAAAGCATTTGAAACATACCAGAAAGCCATAGAAGTTGATGCAGCGGCAGGAGGGAAGATGGCCAAAGAAATTGAAGAGTCTAAAACCAAAACTCTTTACAATGCCTTGATGCAACAAGGTGCTGCATATTACAATGGTAAAAACTATGCGGGTGCAATCAAACTCTTCGGTTTAGCTTCTAAGACTAACCCTAAAGATACAACATCGGCCTTATATTTGGGGATTGTAGGTCAGCAAGGCAAAGATAATGCGGCCGCTCTTAAAGGTTTTAGCGACTTTTTGGAGTTAGGAGGTAAAGACCCTGCTGTTTTTTACGGTTTGGCAGAGTTATATCGTTCCGTGAAAAATACTGCTAAGGCAATCGAAACACTCAAAAGAGGTATCAAAATACATCCTAAAGACAAAGATTTGCAGGGTGCATTGGTGAATATCCAGTTATCGGGTGGAAATATGGATGAGGCTATCAACGAAATGAAAGTATTGGTTGATAAAGACCCGGAAAATATGGTAAATACCTTAAACCTGGCAATTTTGTACGACAATGCTTTCGCCAATAATAAAAACAAACCAGAGTTAAGAGCTGAGGCATTGAAATGGTACGGTGTTGTTTTAGCAAAAGAGCCAAACAACTACGATGCCAATTATAACTTAGCAGTTTTCCATTTCAATGATGCGGTTGAAATCAAAAAGTCTGTTGACAACATGGACATGAAAACTTACCAAAAAGAAGGTAAGGCAGTTGAAGATAAAGTTTGCGATAAATTCAACGAAGCTAAAAAATATTTTGACATTTGTAAGTCAACAAAACCTAATGAACCAGACTTAGTTGAGAACCTTAAAAACCTTGATAATGTACTAACACAGTGTTCTGGTCGCAAGAAATAATTTCAAGAATCAAATAAAAAAGTTCGTCAGAATTTTCTGACGAACTTTTTTTATTGTCAATAATTGAGAAGTAATAGGGTATGATAGTTTTATATATTTAACATAATATAAATTATATAACATAAATATTTGTATATATTTACTTATTTATTTAATATTATTTAGAATAATATTTTTTAATTCATCATTTTACATTTTATCTCTTTTCATTCCTTTCTCACTCCTGCTCTATCTTCAAAATTAATGAGATGTAACCAATTTTTATCCTTACTGAGAATTGAATATTTGATTTGTCTCTTACCTATTACTCAGTCCATTCAATTCTCATTGCGTTTGGTTTTCTACTTGTTTTACACATCAAAAAAGTATCCACGTGGAACACTTGTGGATAAATCATTGATTTACAGTTATTTGTGGAAAAGTCCGTGAAACAGTTGAATTGTTTGTGTATATCTACGGAATCACGTCACCGGGCTTGTATGTAGAATAAAGGTCATCACAAAAGCAATTAAAATAGTAATTACCAGACTTTATGACCAATTTATTTTTTTTTACATAATCATCAAAGCCTTTAGAGATAACTATCTTATTATCAGTATGTTTGTTTAAGAATACAATGGAGTCGTAGTAATTAAAATATACTGGTCTTGCCTCTGATTTAGTTATTGGATGATTTTTTATCGGAATAACTTTGATTGAAGTATTTTGAATTTTCTTTTTGAAAGTGTTCGTAATGAAATAATACAATGCAAATATTAAGATGATTGACACTACAAATCCAATCAGCCAGAAACCAAAGGAATTATTGTTTTTGGATACACTTTCTTTTAAAATTTCTGTTTGAGGCTCGGTTGATAGTGATTTAGGAATTTCGAGTTTCTCAAACTCAAATTTATCTCTTTTATTATTCATTAATTATCTCAATAGCAAGTTTATAATGCCATGAGCAAAATTAATATAAGTTTGTGGATGTTAGTTAGACTATAATGGTAAATAATGATACCGTTTAATAATTATATTATTTAGAAGCCAATGCCTTTTGGCTTTCTTCCAACTTTTTTGCGTTGTTTTACTTTTTCTGGCCTTTCTTTAAAAGATTTATCCTCAAAATAGACATTCAAGGCTTCAATAATTATTTCTTTTTGAGACATACCCTCCCAATATCCGTAGTCTTTCATTTGCTCGACCAACTCATTAGGACAATCAAAGGTTACTTTGGTCGATGGACCAGTCTGAACAATTACGGTTTGGATTACAGTTGTAGTATTATCTTGACTTGGGATTGCCTCAAACTTTTCAAAGCTAAATTCTTTCTTTTTTGCCATCTTTTTGGTGTTTTTGCGGTATTATGTACAAAAAATAGCTGATTTTCTATAAATTAATTCGTGATTCTATTTTTTAAAACTACTTAAGATTTCGCGAGTAAGCTGATAATAATCTTTAGCCCCATTGCTTTCTGGAGCATAATTAAAAATATCTGTGCCACTGGCTTGAGCCTCAGATACCGAGATGTTGTCTCTGATATATGAAGTAAAAAACTTATCACCCAACTGCTGCTTTGTTGCTTCAATTAGGTCATTACTCAATTTTTTGTTGATTCTTGGGTTGTAACGAGTCGCAAATACGCCTCCGAGCTGGGTTTGTGGACTGATTAGTTGTATTTCTTTTGAATAATTCAAGAAGTTTCTCAAACCTTCATAGCTCAAAAACTCTGCTTGTAACGGTACCATATACATATCGCAGGCGACTAATGCAATGCGAGTCATGGCCGAAAGCGTTGGCGGACAATCAATAATCACAAAATCGTATTGAGATTTGTATTTTTCGAGTCTAAGTTTAAGGTTAAATGGGAAAATCGGTGAGGCTTTTATATAATCTTCTTTATTATTAAGCTCTGCACTACTCGGAAGTAAATCACCTACTGGGGTCTTCTTAACAATAGCCTCGATGGGTACATCATCACGGGCAATAAATGTTCCAGCATTGTTGCTACCAACTTGGCTTTCTTGAATACCAAAGCATCGAGTCAAGCTCGCTTGTCCATCAAGGTCTATAAACAAAACACGGGCTTCAGCAAAACGATGAAGAGCTGCTCCGATATTTTGGGCAGATGTCGTCTTACCAACTCCCCCTTTGTTATTAACCAAACTAATTACCATACAAATATTACAAATAGTATTAATGCGGCAATATAGACTATTTTATACTTCTGACAAATATTATACAGATATTTTTTATTAAACATTTGTTTTTTATGATTTGTAAATCCCATTTATATCAATAAAAAAGTCTTAAATGAATAATACAAAATAAAATATAAATATAAATATAATATAATTTAAAGTTTTATACATTTTTAATAAAATATAAGTAATAT
>JALOLV010000192.1 GCA_025455785.1 Spirosomataceae bacterium
GTGCATACTTACCACATCGGCAACACGCAGAACTTCTGCCAGTGAGCGGCATTTTTTGGCATTACCGATTGGCATTTTATCAACAATATCATAAAAATATACCTCCATACCGAGAGCCTCGCCAATGACCGAAAGCTGGGTTCCGATGTGTCCGTAACCAATCAAACCGAGTTTTTTGCCACGCACCTCAAAGCTATTGTTCGCCGATTTATCCCACTTACCGGCGTGCATACCGTTGCTTTTCGGAACGATATTACGAATAAGCATAATCATTTCGCCGACGGCCAACTCAACAACCGAGCGAGTATTGCTGTAAGGTGCATTGAAAACCGCAATACCTTTTTGGGTACAGGTTTTGAGGTCGATTTGGTTGGTTCCGATACAGAAAGCCCCAATTGAAATCAATTTATTGGCATTCTCTAAAACCTTTTTAGTAACATTGGTTTTTGAACGAATCCCCAAAATCGAAACATCTTTGATGCGTTCGGCCAATTCGTCTTCGTCCAATGCCCCTTTTACAAACTCTACGTTGAATCCTTCGGCCTTGAATGCCTCTACGGCTACTGGATGGACATTCTCCAAAAGTAAAACTTTGATTCGGCTTTTTGGGAACGATTGAGCCCGTGGGAGTTTGTTCAGGTACAAAAACTCATCTAAAGACGGCACAACGTGGTCGGCTTTGGCGATAACTTTTTCACGCTCAACGTTTTCGGTAAATGCAAAGAACTGAGTTGCTAATCCAGAAGAACGAAGCTCGAAATCGGTATAACCATCGCCGATGGCATAGACATCGCCATCAAGATTGAGTTGTTGCAAAATCTTCACTTTGCCTTTTTCGTGAGCCAAAACATTCGATTCATCAACACCGATGATGTTATCTTCGTCATCAAAAACAAAAGTATTGGCATAGACATTCTCTTCTTTGAGACCCATTGAGGTTACAATCGGCACGATGAATTCTTTGAATCCACCCGAAATGATTAAAATGTTATCAGCAAATTCGGTCAAAAACTTCTCATTACGAGTAAACGAATCCGAAACTTTTGTATAGAGAAAATCTACTAATTCGTCAATATGGCGACGGTTGGCTTTTAACAACGAAATACGACGACTGAGTGCTTCGGAGAATGTAATTTCGCCGTTCATGCCTTGTTCGGTCAAATCACGAATCTGTTGCACGACTTCTTTGCGGTTCGGATGTCCCGCCAGAGCGATGTTTGCCAATTCATCGAGTCCTTCAACTTTTGTGAAGGTACTGTCAAAATCAATTACAAAATACTTTTGTTCTGCTGTACTGGTCATAAGCCAATCCCGCACACTGCGGAGGGTTTAATTGAAAATAAAAATCGTTTTACAAAAGTTTAGTTTATTGATATTGAAGTGTTTTGCTTACAAACAAGTGTAATTTTAAAATTAGGAGGCTAAGGCAATTCTGATATGCTCAAAATGGTGGCGAACGTGCCAAGCGGCCATGGCAAGGGCTTGTTCGAGCGTTAAATTGACTTGTCGTAATGGGTGAAAAAACGTCCGTTTGAAATCTTCATCCGACATACTCTCCATCAGATGCACCCAACGCTTATGCGTAGCTTCGAGCAGCATGACTGCGTCGGTTACATTTGCGGTGGCTACTTCATTCATTGAGTTCCAATCGTTGATTTTAGCCAAAAAACCAACCGGATTTGGCTCGCAAAGTGCCTGTTTGAAACGTGCATAATGCAGAATGTGCATATCAGAAATATGAACAACGAGTTGGCGGACATTCCAAGCCCCTTCACGGTAAGATTTCGCAAGTTCTTCGTCCGAAAGTTTCTTGACGAGCCTTCGGTATTTTGTGGGATATTTCTCAAGGATTGCGATATTACGAGCAATCTCTTTTGAAGTGTATTTTTTCTTAGGTGTCCATTTACCTATGGGGTACTGGCGTTGTTCGAGTTCCATACCTAAAAGTTTTGATTTTGATTTCTCTTTTTAATTGAGTAACTGAATGAGCCTCAAAATAATTCATTCGAGTACTTCGATAGAAAAATCATGCCTTAAATTTAATTATAAAGAATGGTTCGAGAATTAATTCGACAACGAAAAGTTCTATTTTAGGCAAATAATGAAGAATATTCTTTGAATAATACCAAAACAAATTTTGCGGATATAATGCTTGGATTAACTCTTTGATTTTGTTGAATTTATCAAGAAATATGCTTAAACAAATGCTCGACCTCCGTTTCGGTAAAATAGGCCTTGGTAGAAATTGCTTTTTTGAGGAGGTTCATGTATTGAGCCTTTCGGATTTCAATTGCACCGAAGCGTTTGACATTATCATTAATAAATTGAGTATCAAGTAGTTGGAAATTCTGTTGTTTTAAAATTTGTATTAAATAGTGAAACGCTACCTTCGACGCATTGGGTTCGAGATAGAACATCGACTCTCCAAAAAAGGCCGAACCGATGGCCACGCCGTATAGACCGCCAACCAAACGCTCATCTATATACGTTTCAACACTGTGTGCCATGCCCATACTGTTTAAATCGCAGTATGCCTCAATGATTTCTTCTGAAATCCAGGTGTCGTGGCCGTCACGTCGGGGTAAGGCACAAGCACGCATAACTCCCTGAAAATCAGCATTTATACGTATATCGAATAACCGTTTGTTAAGGGTCGATTTAAGAGATTTTGGCGGCTTATAGGTATCTATCGGAATAATGGCACGCGGGTCTGGAGAATACCAATATAGCGTTCCGTCGGTATCTGCCATCGGAAAAATCCCATTAATATAGCCGTAGATTAGGTCATCTGCGGAGAGCCTTGTCATGCGTTAAAAAGAGTGATATTGGCAAATATACCAAAAACTTTTTAATCTGCAACAAGTATGAATCAATTGTACTATTTCAAGACCATGACAGCCCCGCGTTTGCTTTCGATGCCTCGCTCGGGGAAATCCTGACTGCGGAATTTGATAACGTAGGCAAAAGATTCTGGCCCAAACTTCTGAGCATCTTTGCCTTTGTTTTTGTAGGTGCCGTCCCAATAAGAATCTTTTTGTTGAGTATAATAGACAATCTCTCCCCAGCGATTAAAGATTGTGAGTTCATAATCGGTTATGAATCGAGCATCTATTTTGAAAGAATCGTGTATGACATCGCCATTTGGCGTAAATGCTTCTGGAACCAAAACTAAAGGCTCGCATTTATCCACAATGTCGAAATCATGCTTGGTTTCGCAGTCGTATTGGTTTTGTACTCTGATTGAGGCACCTTTAAACGGAGCATCTACCAAGAATGTTCGGGTAGTTTCTTCAGTAGCACCAAACTTCCAGAGATAATCTAAATTGGGTTCGTTACGGGGGTTTGCGTCTAAAATTTTGCTCTCTTGTAGGTTTGTGCACACAAAAACCTCTTTGGGTAGGTTTAGTGTTGGGCCGGGCAAGATATACATATCATCGGTGAATTGCTCGGTACGGCATTCATCTCTAAATACCTTATTGATAATTTGGCTGATTTGCCCGAGATTTTGTTTGACAACATCCTCCGAGATTGTTATCGAAACAGTTATTTTGTATTTACCATCCTTTGCATACTTATGCGTTACGGTTGTGCCTTCTTGGGGGGCCGATCCATCGCCAAAGTCCCAGACGGCTTTAGTTTTCATAGGGCTACAAACAGGTTTGAGCGTAAAAATAACATCGGTACCTACGCAGTTGCCAGCATAAGTTACCTGAATACCATCGTCTTGGTTATCAGATTTACTTTTTACAACATTTGTTAGACCAAGACCCATTTTGCCGCCCAGTGGAGCCCCTTCGGTGTTGCCGTTATTTAGACCAACAAAATCTTTTCCGCCTTCGCTATCGGGGTGGTCGAGAAATACCATCTTGTCGCTATCTTTTACCGATACTACCAATTTCAAATCCAAAACATTGACCCCAATCTGCTCAATATCACCAATCGGAGCGATTCGCATATCGCCCAAAATATCATTGGTCGAGTAAATCAGATTTTTGGCTTCGGTCGTAATATTTATTTGATAAAGTCTCGATTGGGTTGTGCCGTCGCCATTGAGCGTAACGTAAACCAAATCTTCGGATGGCGAGATTTCTACTCCGAATACCTTTGGCGGAGCAGGGATACCAACGTTTATTGTTTTGACAAATGTTATACGCCCCGTTGCTTTATCAAAGTCGAAAATATCGACGTAGTTTTGTCCATTTTTTACGACTGCTACGGCCAATTTATTACCACGGAGCGATACTTTCATGTATCCAGACTGGCTTTCGGGGGTGTCGTGTACTAAACCCCCAGCAAAAGTTTGCTCCGAAGAAAAACCGTTTGAGTCTATCTTCATCACTCTAAATCTATTGTTTCCGGCTTCGTGCGTAATCACCCACATACCCCCCTGGTCGGCGGCGTAGGTGTAGGCAATTCGCTCGGTAAGGTTATTGGCAAGTGGTATATCTTTTTCGGTAACTCCGCCATCGCCGTTGTTGAGCCGGGTATCAATAACCGAATAATTAAGGGATTTCGCAGTGGCATCGTAAGAAAGCACGTAATAATTGACGTGCGGACACTCGTTGCAGCTATATTTGGGCATAATGAGTGCGGGTGTCGTAGAAGTCAGACTACCACTATTAATCGTACCGATTACATTGCCTTGGCTGTTATAAATGCTTTTGCCGTCGGTTGTGAAAGCTATCTCTCCTTTCGGATTAAAAATCATGGCTTGGCTCTGAACCGAAGACATAGGGTTTCCAGTTTCGGATTTGATTGTGTAGTCTGTGGTTTCAAATTCATCTTTGAATAAATCGCCTTCTTTAAGGGTAATATCTCTTTGTTTTGGTACTATCGTTGGCTGTACCGAAAATGCCGCTTTATCGCCCACGTACCATTTTTCGGTTTTATCGGCCGATGGAGCCGATTCTAAACAGAATTTGACATTGATACGGGCCATTTTTTTACAACCCGTTATGTTGTCTGTGACTTCTACGGAGTAGCAGCCAGATTTATCTACATCTATCGTTGGGGTTGTCTGACCCTTGGGTGACCAGAGATAAGAAACGTTAGCAGGGGCAAAATTGTCCTGAAGAGCATTAAATGGGTCGAGTCTTACTGTCGTGCCCGAGCAGACTGTGGTATCGGCTTTTTCTTTTCTATTGAATAGTGGTTTTGATGTAGGTGAGTATCTCCGAACCTGAATCGGTATTTGTTTGGGTGGTAACTCAAAGGCAGTACCGATTTGTCGTGTAAGTGTTACATTGTACGTGCCCGTTTTCGTAAACAAATGTCTCGGATTCTGCAATGTGCTATTATTATTTACGCCTGAGTTGGGGTCACCAAAGTTCCAAATCCAACCATCTGCTCTCGGAGTATTATCATCAAAAAATAGCGTTGGCTCGTTGCAGGCCTGAACCGACGGATTCGTACTTTCATTTATACAAACTGTGGTGATAGTCCCGTTCGGTCTTCCCAGATTACCGCTTACTCTTTGTCCTAAAGCACTTACAGAGAGTAAGCCGAATAAAGCCACAATAAAAAATATCTGCTTGTATGTATCATTACCGCCCCACATAATGCGTTAATATTTAACCGATTATAAAATCCCTGACAATATTTTTTATCTTTAAATTCTGAAAAACAGAATATTTACATTTACTGTGATTCAGAAACCAACTTTATAACTATTTTTTGCGTCTAAGAGTTGTATCTAATATGCTTTTTTATGGATTTTAACGTGAAAAGTTTAGATTTTATTTCAACTTTTCCAAATGTTTTACCGAATATTGACGGTTTCTATTAATATAAATCTGCTATCAATGCTTTGGAATGAATTTTGCTTAATTACAAAGACGTACTATGCCAATATATCGTTGTCATGAATAAAAAAAATCTTTTGACTCTTATTGGTTCTTTGGTGTCCCTTGTTACACTCGCCCAAGACCCACAGTTTTCACAATTTTATGCGGCTCCGCTGTATATAAACCCTGCTTTTGCTGGGTCGTCGATGGCTCCGCGTCTAATTGCTAATTATCGCAACCAATGGCCAAGCCTCGATGCCAACTTTGTTACGTCGGCGGTATCGGCCGACTTATACTTCGATAAAGTCAATAGCGGTCTGGGGCTTTTGGTCGTGAACGATACCCAAGGATTTAGCAAACTAAAGCGTACACAAATAAATCTGCAATATTCGTATGGATTTAGATTGAGCGAAGGCACTACCATCAAGCTCGGTGTGCAGGGTGGGCAACACTTTAGCAATGTTGATGACTACGGTCTGATTTACGGATACCAACAAATAAGCGGTTCGACTTTTACACCCGTAACAACCGACCCGATTTCGGGTAATATTCAGAGAAGTATAAATTATCTTAATTTTGGTGGTGGGGTTTTACTTTATAACGAGAAATCTTGGTTTGGTTTTTCGGGTCACAATGTAAACCGCCCGAATGTTTCGATGATTAATGCCGATTCACGATTACCTGTCAAATATAGTGCTCATGGTGGCGTAAATATCCCGATTCGTACTGCCGGGGCATGGTACCGTGGGATTCCGATTAAGCAGTTGAATTCAGGTGCAAGAAATAATGATGCCCTCATTGCACTAATCGGTTTCAGACAAGATGCCTTCTCAATTGGGTATAGCTACGACATAACCGTTTCTAACTTAGGGTTCTCGACAGGAGGTGCTCACGAACTATCAATTGCGTATCAATTTGATGCTTTTGAGCCTGAGCCAAAACGCTCTCGTCGTAGAAATAAAGAGTTGTCGTGTCCGAAGTTTTAAGGGTATTTTGGCCTTAAAAAGTATCAATAAATGAAATAATATTTGCTTTTTTGTACTGAAGGTTTGGTTTTCCAAGCCTTTTTTGCATTATATTGCAGGATAATTTGTCAAACAAAACACTAACCAAAATAATTTTTTATTTATGAACAAAAGTATTTGGCGTAAAAAGCCGATGTCAGCATTCGAGGCTGATATTAAAAACAATCAGTTGAAGAGAGTCATGGGTAAGTGGAGTCTTACGGCTATTGGTATCGGTGGTATCATTGGCGGTGGGATTTTCGTACTTACTGGTACTGCCGCACATTATCATGCAGGTCCAGCCTTAGCTCTATCTTTTATTGTGGCAGGCATTGGCTGTGTTTTTGCTGCTTTGTGTTATTCTGAATTTGCTTCGATGCTACCAGTCGAAGGCTCGGCCTACGCTTATGCCTACGGTACAATCGGTGAGCTTTTTGCTTGGATTATCGGCTGGGGACTGATTCTCGAATATGCAATGGGGGCAATGACCGTCGCCGTGAGTTGGTCGGGTTATTTTAACAAACTCTTGCATTTATTTGGTATTCATTTACCTACCAACCTAACCAATGACCCATTCTCGTATGCCAATATGCCGGGCTCGGATGGCTCTTTTGCATTCAACCTACCTGCTTTTCTCATCACTTGGGTTGTTACATGGATTCTTGTAAAAGGTATCAAAGAAGCTGCCAATACCAACAACCTAATCGTAATCCTTAAAACATCTGCTGTTTTATTTGTGATTATCGTCGGTGCATTTTTTGTAAATTCGGCCAACTGGACTCCATTCATCCCCGAACCCGAAATGGTAGCTCATGCCGATGG
>JALOLV010000193.1 GCA_025455785.1 Spirosomataceae bacterium
ATTCAGTACAAATCAAATTTTATTTCTTCATTCACTTGTTCTATTTGGCAACCGCCCAAAATTGGATAATTCTTTCCTAAAATCTTCATTGTTAGTGATTTAGTTTAGATGATACTTCGTACTCTAATATGCTATCAATCAAGGCTTTCTTTCAAAATTTCTAACATCTATTTTACAAAATTACCAATTCAAATGCTTGATTCAATCATTCGTTTGTCTATCAAGAACAAACTTGTGGTTGGGATGTTCATCGTTGGATTACTCACTTGGGGTAGTTATTCTCTCATTAAACTCCCCATTGATGCGATTCCCGATGTAACAAACAACCAAGTTGTAATTCTTACACAAACACCTACTTTGGCTGCCCAAGAAGTTGAGCAGTACATTACAACTCCCCTCGAACAGCAAATGGCTAATGTTCAGGGAGTTACAGAGATTCGGTCAGTTTCTCGACTTGGGCTTTCTGTTATTACAATTGTTTTTGACGAAAGTCTTGATATTCTTAGAGCAAGACAACTGATTGCCGAACAGATAAAGGCAACCGAAGATAAAATTCCAGTAGAATTTGGAAGACCCGAACTTGCTCCAATCACCACAGGTTTAGGTGAAATCTATCAATACACGCTTGTCCCAGATGAAGGCTACGCCGATAAATTTTCGCTCACTGAATTAAGAACAATTCAGGATTGGATAGTTAAACGCCAATTGGCTGGTATTCAAGGGGTTATTGAAGTAAGTAGCTTTGGCGGATTCGTTAAACAGTACGAAGTTAGCGTAAATCCCGACCGACTAAGAGCCTCAAATGTTAGCTTATCAGAAGTATTTGATGCCATGTCTCACAATAACGCAAACACGGGTGGTAGCTACATTGAAAAGAATCAAAAAGCTTATTTTATCAGGGGAGAAGGAGCAGCCACAAAGGTTTCGGATATTGAAAACATCGTTGTAAAAACAGCTGGTGGTGTTCCGATTTTAGTTCGAGACGTGGCTACGGTGAAATTTGGTCATGCAAATCGTTTTGGTGCAATGACCCGAGACGGCGTAGGCGAAGCTGTAGGCGGAATCGTCTTGATGCTTAAAGGAGCAGCATCAGAAACAACAATTGCTGGTGTGAAAGACAGAATGGATAGAATTCAGAAAACTTTGCCAGAAGGCTTAAAGATTGTTCCGTTTATTGACCGAACTAAACTAATTGATAAAACAATCAATACCGTTAAAACTAACCTTGCCGAAGGTGGATTGATAGTGATTTTTGTCTTGGTGCTATTAATTGGAAGCATCCGAGCCGGTTTGATTGTTGCTTCGGTAATCCCACTATCAATGCTGATGACATTTAGTTTTATGAACCTAATGGGAATGTCGGCTAATTTGATGAATCTCGGAGCAGTAGATTTTGGCTTAATCGTAGATGGTGCAATAATTGTTGTTGAGGCAGTTTTGCATGGTATCCATGCCAATCCAAAATTCAAAAAAATGATGCTATCTCAAAACCAAATCGATGAGTTGGTATATGATTCTGCCTCCAAAATTCGGCGTTCGGCTACATTTGGTGTTTTCATAATTTTGGTTGTTTATATGCCAATTCTTTCTTTAGCAGGTGTAGAAGGTAAAATGTTTCATCCGATGGCCATCACGGTAAGTTTGGCAATTCTTTCGGCCTTGGTATTGTCACTGACTTATGTTCCGATGATTTCGGCATTGACTCTCCGGAAAGAAGGAATGAAACATTTTAAGATTTCTGATAAAATTGTTGATACTCTTTATAATTTCTACGAACCAATTTTAAAAAAAGCCCTTCTGTACAAAAATTGGGTAATTTCGATAGCCGTATCATTGTTTATTGGCAGTATTTTACTTTTCATGACTTTAGGAGGAGAGTTTATTCCGACTCTCGACGAAGGCGACATTGCCGTTGATTTTCAAACGCCACAAGGTTCTTCATTGACATACACAGTAGATGCAACTCTCAAAGCTCAAAGGGCATTGAAAAAGCATTTCCCTGAGATTCAACAGATTGTTGGTAGAATTGGAGCATCAGAAGTACCAACCGACCCTATGCCAGTTGAGATGTCGGATTTGATGATAAATATGAAAGACCATTCGGAGTGGACATTGGCCAAGAGTCGAGAAGAGATGGTTGAAAAAATGGCTAAGGTTTTGCACGATGAAGTACCCGGAATGAGTGCGGAGTTTACTCAACCTATTCAAATGCGATTTAACGAAATGATTGCTGGAGCTAAATCTGAAATTGTCGTTAAGATTTTCGGTAACGACCTCGATGTTTTGTTTGAACATGCCAACGAATGTGCTAAGATAATTGAAAAAATTGATGGGGTAGCCAGTATCAAAGTTGAACGTATTGTTGGTTTACCACAAATTTCGGTTACATACAACCGAGAGAGAATCGCTCAATACGGTTTAAACATAGCTGATTTGAATTTGATTTTAAAGGCAAGTTTTGCAGGTGAAAAATCGGGAGTTGTTTTTGAAGATGAAAAACGATTTGATATGGTTTTGAGGTTAGATTCAACCCAAAGACAGGACATTGATAATATTAAGAATCTCGCTGTAAATCTACCGAATGGTGGTTTTATTGCTTTTGGAGATTTGGCAGAAGTTGCTTACAAAGATGCTCCCGCTCAGATTTCAAGAGAAAATACCAGACGACGAATTACTATCGGAATCGGTGTACTGAACCGAGATGTAGAAAGTTTGGTAGAGGAAATTAAGCAGAAAATCGAATCTAAAGTTAAGCTACCTACTGGTTATTACTACGATTACGGTGGGGCTTTCGAGAATCTTGTTAATGCCAAAAAACGCCTTAGCATTGCAGTTCCGGTTGCACTTTTATTGATTTTTGCTCTATTATTCTTCACTTTCAATTCGATTCGTCAATCGTTGATGATTTTTACCGCCATTCCACTCTCGGCGATAGGTGGCATTTTGGCACTTTGGTTGAGAGATATGCCCTTTAGTATTTCGGCTGGAGTAGGTTTTATTGCACTTTTTGGTGTGGCAGTATTAAACGGAATTGTATTGGTAGGCTATTTCAATCAACTCGAAAATGAGGGATTAACTGATATTTATAAACGAATTATCGAGGGTGTTAAAGTTCGGTTCAGACCTGTTTTATTGACGGCTTCGGTTGCTTCTATGGGTTTTTTACCAATGGCATTTTCTTCTTCGGCTGGGGCAGAGGTTCAGAAGCCACTCGCCACAGTAGTGATTGGAGGTTTGATTACTTCAACCCTTCTTACACTTGTTGTTTTGCCTGTTTTGTACAGTATTTTTAGTGTAACTCCTAAATCCGATTCCGAGAATGAAAAGCAGGATATTTAATATGACATTGCTGTTGATAGGTGTTTCATCAGTAATCTACGCTCAGAAAGTTATTTCTCAAAAAGATGCTATTAATCTGGCTTGGACTCAAAACCAAAATTTGAAAATTATTGGTTTGGAAGTCGAAAACCAAAAGCAATTGCTCGGAACTGCAAAAGAGCTACCCAAAACTTCATTTGATTTGCAATACGGTCGTACCCAAGTTGCAACCATGAATGATTACACGCTTTCTTTTTCACAACAATTCAGTCATCCAAAATACTATAAATTGGTTGCTGATGTTTTGAATAAGAATTTAGAATTAGTAAAAAAGAATGAAAACATACGCAAGAATGAATTGTCGTTTTTGATTAAAAATATTTATTCAAAAAATGCGTATTGGATAAATTTGGAGAGGTTTCTTAACGAACAAAATACTGTTTTATCGAGCATTGTAAAAGCTACGTTGATTTAATTACCAACGAAAGAAATCAATTAAAAGAATCTCTTAAGTTTTATATCAACGATTATTCTGACTTTCTGCTTTTAAATGACACTCTGCTTTTGTCTAAAGGATTGGAATTGAATGGATTAAGTATCAAAAACAATCCGTTTGTTGATTTTACATTAACGAATCTCGATTTAACAAAAGCCCTAACCCAAGTCGAAAAAGGGAAATTATTGCCCGAATTTAAAGTGGGTGGGGCCAATCAGAGTATTGAACACAATTGGCGGCAATTTTTGGTGCAGGGAGGGGTCAGCATTCCGCTTTTTGCAACTGCTCAAAAATCTAAAATTATTGCTTCACAAATTTCTGAAAAAATCCAATTTGAAAAACTCAACTTGATTGAAAGCGAATTACAAAACTTATTGAATTTGGCAACTCAGAATTTACAAAAAGCCGAAAGTCAAATCCAATTTCTTGAAAAATCAGCTTTACCACAAGCCGATTTAATAATCGTTACCTCACAAAAGCAATTCCGCAATGGAGAAATTTCATATCCTGATTTTCTTCAAATAACGCAAGAGGCTTGGACTTTAAAAGAACAATATCTAAAAGCTATTTTAGATAAGTTGCTTATAATAAACGAATTAGAATATCTAACTGGTAAAAACCTATGAAAAATATAAAATATCTTTTTGGAATAATCGTAGTGGTAACTTTATTGGGTTGTTCAGAGAAAAAGACAACCGAAGCAAATAAAGTTACCGACTCAACCAAAGTAATGTCAAATTCAATAAGTGTTTCAGCTATTCAGTACAAAAACATGGATTTGGGTTTCGATAAAATTTCTCAAAGTCAATTTAGCGATGAAATAGCTGTAACAGGTATGTCTGATGTACCGCCCGAAAATGTTGCCTCAATTAGCTTGCCGATTGCTGGTTTTATTAAAACGATGTCGCATAATGTTTTACCCGGGAAATTCATTGCTAAAGGTGGGGTTTTGGCAACTGTTCAGAGTATGGAATTTGTGCAATTGCAGCAAGATTATCTCCAAGCTGTTTTTCAAGGAGATTATTTAGAAAAAGAACTCGAAAGACAAAAAATATTGGCAAACGAAGATGCAACTGCCAAGAAAAAATTACAATTGTCCGAATCTGAATACAACGTCAATAGGGCATTGGTTAAGTCTTTATCGGCTAAACTGAAAATTTTAGGACTAAATCCTGACGAAGTCAGAAAAGGTGAAATCCAGACTTCTGTGAATATAATTTCGCCAATTGCTGGGTATATTAAATCTTCAAATGTAAATATTGGAAAAAATATCACCCCATCGGATGTTCTTTTTGAGATTATTAACAAAGACCACCTCCACCTCGAACTCAAAGTTTTTGAAAAAGATGCTTACAAGATTTCGGAAGGGCAAAAGGTTATTTTTAATGACCCCAAATTAGGAGGTGAAGTTTCTGGTAAAGTATTTTTGATTGGCAAAAGTTTTGAGGGCGAAACCAAAGCCGTTAATATTCATGTTCATTTAGATAATGAAAAAGTTGAGTCTCGGATTCTGCCCGGGATGTTTATTAATGCTAAAATATTAACTGGTAATCGACCTGCTACAACTCTACCCGAATCTGCCATTATCAAAAAAGGGAATTCGTATTATTTATACATTTTGGAGTCTGAATCGTCAAAGGAATACATTTTTAAGAAGGTAAATGTACAAATTGGCTCTACTCAAAGTGGTAAAACTGAGGTTATTCTGCCAAAAGATTTTGATATTAATGCTAATGTGGTAGTGAAGGGAATCAATATTTTAGAAGGAATTGGTTCAGAAGGCGAAGAAGAATAATTTTTTCGTATTTTTGAAGAACATTGTTTACTGTTATGTTGCTCGATTTCTTTTATCACTTAAAGTCCAATCATCTTCCTGTTTCTATTCGGGAGCATCTAACACTATTGGAGGCTCTCGATAAAGAGATTGTGGCCTACAATGTGGATGATTTTTATTTTTTGAGTCGAGCCATTTATGTAAAACACGAACAAAATCTTGATTTGTTTGATAGACTTTTTGGGCAATTTTTTGGTGATTTATCAAAAATCCCGATTGAAAACATTTTGCTAAACATTGATGAAGATTGGCTCAAGGCAAATGTATTGAAAGAATTATCTGATGAAGAAAAGGCAAAAATAAAAGCGGCAGGTGGTTTGGATGAGTTGCTTGAAAGATTAAAAAAAATTGTTGAAGAACAAAAAGAAAGGCATTCAGGAGGCTCAAAATGGATTGGCACTGGCGGAACTTCACCTTTTGGAAATAGCGGAAATAATCCGGCAGGGTTTAGAATCGGTGGAAATGGTGGAAACCGAACCGCCGTAAAAGTTTGGGACCAAAGAGATTTTAAAAACTATGATGATGACCTCGAACTCAATACTCGTAATATTAAAATGGCTTTGCGAAAGCTACGAATTTTAAATAGAGAAGGAATTGAGGATGAATTGGATATAGATGAAACTATTCAGAAAACATCCGAAAATGCTGGATTATTGGATATTAAAATGCAAGCCTCTAAGCAAAATAGGGTAAAAGTGTTGCTTTTGATGGATGTCGGTGGCTCTATGGATGACCACATCTATGAATGTTCGCAACTTTTTTCGGCAGCAAAACACCAATTCAAACACCTTGAATTCTTTTATTTTCACAATTGCGTTTATGAATGGCTCTGGAAAGATAACAAACGCCGTTTTGAAGACAAGATTTCTACTTGGGATTTATTCAATAAATTCAACAAAGATTATAAGGTGATTTTTATTGGTGATGCTTCAATGTCGCCTTGGGAAATTACACAACCCAAAGGAAGCGTAGAGTACTACAATGAAGAATCTGGCTTAACATGGCTCGAAAGATTTAAGAATAAGTATCCTCATTTTGTTTGGTTAAACCCAGTCAATGATGGGTACTGGCAATATACCCAAAGTATCCAAATAATCAGGAAATGGTCTGAGAACAAGATGTTTCCGCTCTCGGTAAGTGGTATTGGTAAAGCAATGAAGTGTCTAAAAAATTCTAAATTAACTTTCGATTTGTAATTTATTTGTGGCAAATCGCTTCTTTATATGCAATTATTTTACGAACCAAATATTTTAGAAAAGCCATTTTTATCAGAAGAAGACTCAAAACACTGTGTAAGAGTATTACGTCATAAAAAAAATGATATTATTCATGTAATTGATGGAAAAGGTGGATTTTTTGAGACAGAAATCGTTGGTGAGAACCCCAAAAAATGTGAATTGAGGGTTTTAAAAAGTGAATCAGAATACGGAAAAAAAGATTACAGGATTCATTTGGTGATTGCTCCAACTAAAAATTCTGACCGCTTGGAATGGATGATTGAGAAATGCGTTGAAATAGGTGTTGATGAAATTTCGTTAATGCAAACAAAGCACTCCGAACGCAAAATTCAAAAGGTTGAAAGGCTTGAAAAAATAGCAATTTCGGCCATGAAACAATCCTTAAAAGCCTATTTACCAAAAATTAACGAAGTTGAGGCGTTCGATAAAATCGTTAAAACGATTGTGGCCGACCAAAAATTTATAGCCCACTTGACTGATGAGGCACAACCTTTGCTCAAACTCATGCAACCCAAACAATCGTATTGTGTCTTTGTTGGACCAGAAGGTGATTTTACTTTAGAAGAAGTAAATTTGGCCATTCGTGCTGGTTTTCAGGTTGTTACACTTGGTGATTCAAGACTTAGAACCGAAACTGCCGGGCTTGTGGCAACAACTGTACTAAATATTAATCAGTGAAAATTAAAAAAACGAGATTTTAATTCGTCGAACAAATTATATGAGAAAATTAATTCTTTTTGCTTCAATATTTGTACATGCTGCATTATTTGCCCAGCAACCTACCATTAAAATAGGCAAGGTTAAGTATGGAGGTGGGGGAGACTGGTATTGTAATAAAACTTCGTTACCAAACTTGATAAAATTTTGTAATCAAAACCTTAAAATGAACCTTCATCCCGAAGAAGACATTGTTGAGGTAGGTGGTACCGAACTTTTCAATTATCCATTTTTACACCTGACTGGTCATGGAAATGTTCTTTTTTCTGATGCTGAGGTTCAAAACTTACGTAAGTACCTGATTTCAGGCGGGTTCTTACACATCGATGATAATTACGGATTAAATAAATATATCCGACGTGAAATGAAAAAGGTTTTTCCTGAATTAGAATTTGTTGAGTTACCTTTCAATCATCCAATTTATAATCAAAAATACAAGTTTCCGAAAGGTCTTCCGAAAGTTCATGAGCATGATAATCTACCTCCACAGGGATTTGGTTTGATTTGGCAAGGACGCTTGGTCTGTTATTTTAGTTATGAGTCAGACCTTGGTAATGGTTGGGAAGACCGTAGTGTTTATAACGACCCCGAAGAAGTTAGACTCGAAGCCCTCAAAATGGGAGCAAACTTGGTGCAGTACGCTTTTACTTCGTATTAAAAAAACTTCAATTTGATATTTTTACGATTTGTTGAAGTCGAATTTTGGGTGCACTTTTCATTACAAAAAACGATTTTGCATTATTCCAAGTTTTAGCCTTGTAATATTTAAAGATTATTCACAGAAAGATAAAAAAACAACATATATACGTTCAAAGCGTACATTTTTGAATCATATATTTGTATAATTCTAATAATATTTAGTTAAACTTCAAATTTACAAATGATTGCCGCTGTATCATTTTTTGTAGGTCACTGGTATCTTTCTTTATTTAGCCAGACCTTTTTTCTTCATCGTTATTCAGCTCACAAAATGTTTACGATGAACAAGTTTTGGGAGCGTTTTTTTTACATGCTTACCTACATTTCACAAGGTTCGTCATATCTAAATCCACGTGCCTATGCTGTTTTGCACCGTATGCACCACGCATTTAGCGATACCGAAAAAGACCCACACTCTCCTCACCATACCGAAAATATCTTTACGATGATGTGGAAAACTAAAGATATTTACAACTCTTTGGTCAATTACAAGTTCAAAATTGAAGAAAGATTCGACCGTGATTTTCCTCAATGGAGAATCATCGACAAAATTGGCGAAGGCTGGGCTTCGAGATTAGCTTGGGGAATCGGCTATGTTGCCTTTTATGTTTTAGGATTTTTCTATTTTGACATACATTGGGGATTTTTCTTTTTGTTACCAATTCACTTTTTGATGGGGCCTATTCATGGTGCAATTGTTAATTGGAGTGGTCATAAATACGGTTACCAAAATTTTGATAACCATGATGAGTCAAAAAATTCTCTCTTGGTTGATTTTTTGATGATGGGAGAATTATTTCAGAATAATCATCACAAACACCCAATGTCAATCAATTTTGCCAAGAAATGGTACGAAATCGACCCGACTTACCCAGTCATTAAATTATTGACTTGGTTGAAGATAATTACGCCTGTCAAAGCTGCGGCTCAATAACTTCTTTCTAATAAATTGATAAACCCTGACAGCATTTTAAATGCTGTCAGGGTTTTGTTTTATAGGTCAGACCATCATTTAAGATATATTCTATTCATTATTTCTCTTGCTACGTGTGGGCGATAGTGATAAATCTCGTAGTAATTTCGTTTGTCTTTTGTGAAATCGTTTACTCCCGAATAATCGTAAATATTCCCCTTTCCAAAGTAATTTTCTAATTTTTTGATGTCTTCGATATTAAATTTTAGTTGATTATACATCGGCCCAATCACAATTTTGTAATCGGTTTGGTGTTTGTCTAAGATTGATTTAATATCCTCCAAAAACCTCAATTGATAGGCTTGAATGATTGGTTTAGAAACTCTTTGTACTGTGTCTCTGTCATAAAAAAACGGTTGTTGAAAATATTTATCTTCACCCATATTTTTCAAGTCATCTTCGTAACTTGAAAATATAAAATCATTATTTATAGGAGTATAAGAAATGAATCGGTGTTCGAGAAAACCATTCATGTATGGTCTAAATTTTCCAAAAATTTTGTAGTCAAAATATCTCAGAAAAAAAGCATTTGAAAAATACGAATTGAAGAAAATCAAGTGGTATTTGTACCAAGGAAGTCCGCTTACTCGATAATCTTGAACGAAAATTGCTCCAAGCGTGTCTTGCTCGTATTCAAAAGTACCAATATCAATGACTATTAAAGCATTTTTGATTTTTGAGCCATTTTTATCAATGAATTTTAATTTGTTGGCAATCCCTGAAATTGTCTCGCATGAAGCATCAAAATGAAACGGAGTTGGTTCGTTAATATATTTTGACCAATCTTTTGCGTAAAATACACTCGAACGAGAACTTCCAAAGATAAACGAATT
>JALOLV010000524.1 GCA_025455785.1 Spirosomataceae bacterium
AGGGCTGATGAATTACGGCTTTACCGACCTTGCCAATGAGATAAAAAAACGGTGGGTAAATCTTAATTTGAAGGTATATGCCGAATCGGGCAAAATGACAGAAAAGTACAATGTAAATAATCAAAATATCGGAGCTGGGGGAGGTGAATACCCAAACCAAGACGGCTTTGGCTGGACTAACGGAGTGCTATTGAGAATGCTACAAAATGGCTAAAAATTATGGGGTTGTTTTATAGTCAACCCCTTTTTTAGGTTACGTTTAATCTCTCTACACCGAAAGTTTTGTACTCTTCGGTTTCTACGATTTTCTTGATTCGGATAACCGAATGGTATAATTCTTCAAAAGTATTATAAAGCGGGGCAATTCCTAAACGGATGTTATTAGGCGGTCTAAAATCGGGAATGATACTGGGCGAACCATTTTTTGGCTCAATCATAGCCCGATTGATTCGGTATCCTTCGGGATGCTGAATCGAAATATGCGAACCTCGCTTCTCGGCTTCGAGCGGCGAGGCTATCGTAAAACCGAGAGGAATCAAATATTGTTCAATCAATTCAATCAAAAAACTACTTTGGGTAATACTTTTTTGGCGGAGAGCCTTCATTCCAGCCTCGTTTGTAATAGCTAAACCAGCTTGCGTGGCGGCCAATGAAAGTACCGAAGGCGTACCAACTGCAAAACGCTGAATACCATCGTTTGGTGTAAAATCTGCTCCAAAATCGAAAGGTTTTTGATGGCTAAACCAGCCCCAAATCGGATTTACTAATTTCTCCTGCAAATCTCGACGGACGTACAAAAACGCTGGCGAACCCGGCCCGCCGTTGAGGTATTTGTAGGTACAGCCAATCGCCATGTCGGCATTGGTATCGTTTAGATTAATTTCGACGGCTCCGGCTGCGTGACTTAAATCCCATATTACCAATGAGTTATGCTTATGAGCCGCATCATTGATACGTTTCATATCATACATAAACGCACTTTTGTACAGCACGTGGCTGAATTGATTTTGTACCAAGCCTTGCAGGATGTATAAATCAGTTGGGAAGTTTAGCGAATCGGTAATGATTTTATTTTTTGAAGTATTAAAATTCAAAGCTGCAAAAGCCAACTTATACAGGTTGACCGACGTAGAATCTCCCACAAAAACCTCATCGGCGTTCGCTCCGATTACTTTAGCAATTTGAGCCGCAACCTTATTGGGCAAATCAATCCAATGTTCATTCCAGCTTCTAATCATCCGACTCCCCCACTGCTGATTCACCACTTCGGCAACTATTTCGGGAGTCTGTTTGGGCAATTTACCCAGCGAATTTCCATCCAAATAAATGGTTTCGTCGTGCGTAAATCGTCGTCTAAAATGAGCTAAAAGGTCTTTTTTATCTAATTCGATTGCTTTTTGATGAAGATTGGGCATAAAATTCAATTGTCATTGGGTTGTCATTCGATGGTCATTCATTGTAAAAAAACCATAACTAACGAATGATTTATTTCAAATTCTTGCTAATCTCAGGCAAAATCTTCTCAGCCCATTGCTGATACATTTTGCCCGAAGGATGCAGCCCATCATCGGCGACCAGCGAAATATCAGTATCAGCAACTCTCGAAATCGGTGTAATATCAACGTACAAAATCCCTTTTCGGAGTGTTTCCTCTTTGTTGATAGCATTGTATAAATCAATTTCTTTAGAAACGGTCGTTCTTCCCGATTTTTTACCAAATGGCGTAACACCCCAATCGGGAATCGAAACTACAAAAACACGGCTTGTTTTTCCGCCTGCAAAAGCGATGGCATCATTTAGTAATCCCACAAATTCTTTACGATATTGCTCGGCGTCGCGTCCTCGGTATTGGTTATTGACCCCAATCAATAACGAAACCATGTCGTAAGTTTTGCCTTGAATATTGGCACGCTCAATACCCAATTTGAGTTCATCGGTCGTCCAGCCAGTTTTTGCGATAATTTTTGGTGAGCTAACTGCTATGCTATTTTTGGTAAGTGCCGTAGCTAATTGAACTGGATAACGCTGCGATTCTTCGACACTTTCGCCGATGGTATAGCTATCTCCGAGAGCTAAATAAGATAACCCATTTGTAGGAAGATTCATTTCTTGCGATTGACAAGAAAAAGTGGATAGTTTTATTTAGAATACTAATGGAATTGTTTGGGGAATTGTCTTGTTTTAGATACGTGAACTTAGAGGATTTTAAAAACAAAAAAAATGAGTCAAATACAAATTGATATTGTGTCGGATGTAGCTTGTCCGTGGTGTTATATTGGTAAAAAACACTTAGAAAAAGCCCTCGAAAAAATTGATAATCAAGACATTACGATTAACTGGCATCCTTTTCAGCTCGACCCAACGATTCCTGCCGAGGGCTATGACCGCAAAGAGTATTTCGAGAAGAAATTTGGAAGCGACGAACGTACCCAACAAATTTATGAACACGTGAGCAATGTCGGGCGTAAGGTTGGTATTGATTTTCAGTTTAATTCTATGCCAAGGGCCATCAATACGATTCCTCTCCACAAAATACTTCATGTAGCTGGCAAAGAGGGTTTTCAGCATGAGTTAGAAGAAAGATTCTTCAAAGCCATGTTCACTGACGGAATAGACCTGAGTAATGTCCACGAATTGCACAAAATAATGGCAGAATTTGGCTGGACTCCCGCAAAAGTTGATGGAGTTTTGGCAGATGACGATATTGGGTACTACGTAAATCAAGAAATCAATCATTTTCAGAGTATGGGGGTTTCGGGGGTTCCGTTTTTTATTCTGAATAATAAATATGGTTTTAGCGGAGCCCAACCCGTTGATGTTTTTGTAGATGCTATCAATCAAGTTGCCGCCGAGATGCAGCCAGCCGAAACCGAAGGGGAGGCTTGCGATATTGATGGTACAAACTGCTAAACCACATAGGTTTCATAGCAAGCAACAGATAACGCAAAAATAGGATTTAAGAAATCATCTATGATTCAAAATCTATGCTCACTATGGCTGCTGTGAAACCTATGTACCTTATGTGATTGTACTAATTCGACAAAAAGTGGTAATAATTAATCCAATATTTCTGATTCTACAAAATAATCTTTGGCGTTTGGATTGAACCACTTAGTTTTACAGCATTGCAACAAAATACAATTTTCTAAGCCAAAGAAAAAAATGACTCTACAAGAAAAAATCACTGCTATTTTCCCCGAAGATAGTCAGATTCCGGAATCGTATCGTATTGAGCCTGTTCACCAAAAAGAATACTTGGTAAACGGACAGATGCGTCAGTGGACAGGTGCTACACAAGACGTTTTTTCGCCAGTTTTTGTAAAAGAAAAAGGCGAATTTGTGAGCAAACATATCGGAAGTTACCCTATCACGGGCGAAACCGAAGCAATGGAAGCTCTCAATGCCGCCGTAAAGGCCTACGACAATGGTCGTGGTGAATGGCCGATGATGTCGGTAGCGGATAGGATTGTTTGCATGGAGAAATTTATCAAGAAAATGCTCGAACGCAAACAACAAATCGTAAATCTTTTGATGTACGAGATTGGTAAATCTTTATTACGATACGATTGATTGCCTAAAAGACATTGACCGTGCTTCGTCTCGTTTCCGAATCGAGCAAGGAATCATCGGACAAATCCGTCGCTCACCGCTGGGCGTAGTGCTTTGTATGGGTCCATTTAATTACCCATTAAACGAAACCTACAC
>JALOLV010000010.1 GCA_025455785.1 Spirosomataceae bacterium
CCAAGAGGTAAACATTTTTGATTTTAATGATGATATTTACGGAGAAAAAATAATGGTCGAAATCATAGATTTTATCCGTAAAGAGCAGAAATTCAATGGTTTAGATGAATTGAAAAATCAAATTAATCTTGATAAATTAGCAACATTAAATATTCTAAATTTATAAATTTTATGTATCTATTTTCATTTTTAGCCACATTTACTGTAATGTATTTTTTCATATTAATCTCACTAATCGGGTTAATTGCATGGATTACAACACTTGTTAGAATAATCAAAAGTGATTTTAAAAACTCAAATGACAAAGTCATGTGGGTCGTAATCGTTTGTGTTTTGGGATTAATCGGAGCAATTCTTTATTTAATATTTGGAGAAAAAAATAGAATAAAATCAATCAGTAATAATGTTTGAAGTTTTCGTAGAAATAATCGGTTGGATAAGTTCAGTGTTGATTGTAGGGGCTTATTTTTTTAATATTCAAGGCAAATTATCATCAGAAGATAACCGCTATATTTGGGCAAATATCACTGGCGGAGTCGGCTTTATCATCAATACGATTTATCACCACGCCTACCCTTCTGCGGTGGTAAACGTGGTATGGGTCATTATTGCTGTTGGTGCTATAATTCGTAAGAAAAACTAAGTATTTTTCACATAACTACCCAACCACTTAATCGAATTTTTGTGCTTTTTGAAAACTTTTTGGACTTTATCGTCTAAATAGTAGCCCTCTAATTCGATAAAAAACCAGAAGTTAAAATCTTCGCTTCCTTTATAGGGTCGGCTTTCAATTTTAGTAAGGTTGATACCCGCTTTTTTGAAATCTTGTAGAAAATTTGCCAAAATACCCGGCTTATCAGTATCGGGCAATCGAGCAATTATTGTAGTTTTGTCGTTTTGACTTGGTTGATTCACAAAGTCTTTTGCCAAAATAAAAAAACGAGTACGGTTTTGGCTATTATCCTCAATGTTATGATAAAGAATCGGCAAACTGAATAATTTAGCTGCAATTTCGCTACAAATAGCCGCCGCTTCGGGGTCTTCGGATGCTAATTTTGCTGCTTTAGAAGTCGATTCAACCTGAATCTCTTCTGGATGAGTTTGTTCAAAATATTTGTTCAAAAAACCACGACATTGACGAAAAGCTATATCTTTTGAGTAAATTCTCTTTATTTTTGATGGATTTTCAGATTCGGTTGCCAAGGCAAAATGCACCGGAATTTTCAACTCGGCAGCGATGTTTACGTTCATTTCATTGAGCAAATCAACGGTCTCATAAACTATTCCTTCTTGGTTATTCTCAATCGGAATAACTCCAAATTTAGCACGACCCGTATCGACAGCTTCAAAGACCGATTTGATTGTCGGCAATGTCATGTACTCGCTCATCGCACCAAAACGGCTCTCAGCGGCTTGGTGTGTAAAACTGCCCTCTGGTCCAAGGTAAGCAATTTTTTCGGGTAATTCGATATTTCGAGCAGCGGCAAAAATCTCTAAGAAGATTGCCTCAATGGCTTGTTTATTCAACAATCCATTGTTTTGTGCGTTCATTCTATCTAAAATCTGCTTTTCACGCTCTGGTCGATAAATTAGAGTTTTAGTAGTCCGCTTAATCTCCCCTACTTTATGTACCCAGCCCATCCGTTCATTGAGCAGGGTTAGCAATTGGTCATCAATTTTATCAATTTCTTTTCTAACGTCTTCTAATGTCACTTTTCTTTGGTTTTGGTTAAATTAGAGAATAGGTATTATGCTACTTCATCGAGTTCTTCAATGACGTCTTTTTCAATTCTTAGGTTATCAATAATGAATCTTTGGCGTTCGGGTGTATTTTTACCCATGTAATAATTCAAAACTCTTGGAATCGAAGATTCTTTTTCGAGAATTACGGGTTCAAGGCGGATGTCTTCTCCAATAAAACCTTCAAATTCATCGGGCGAGATTTCACCAAGACCTTTGAAACGAGTAATTTCGGGTTTGGGACTCAACTTTTCGATGGCTTTGAGTTTTTCTTCTTCTGAATAGCAATAAATTGTTTCTTTTTTATTGCGAACCCTAAACAAAGGTGTTTCGAGGATAAATAAATGGCCTCCACGAACCAAATCAGGGAAAAACTGCAAGAAGAATGTTAATAGCAATAGCCTAATGTGCATTCCATCTACATCTGCATCGGTTGCAATTATGATTTTCTTATATCGCAGTCCATCAATCCCGTTTTCAATATCAAGAGCGTGTTGAAGCAAATTAAATTCTTCGTTCTCATAAACAATCTTTTTTGTAAGCCCAAAACAATTGAGGGGTTTTCCTCTCAAGCTAAATACGGCTTGAAGTTCAGGATTTCGAGCTTTTGTGATTGAACCACTCGCAGAGTCGCCTTCGGTTATAAAAATCACTGTTTCGCTACGTTTCTCCTCTTTTTCATCTGTTAGGTGAAACTTACAATCACGCAATTTTTTATTATGAAGATTGGCTTTTTTTGCTCGCTCATTGGCCAATTTTTTTATTCCAGCCAGTTCTTTACGCTCCCGTTCGGATTGCTCAATACGTTTTTTCAAGGCTTCTTTAACTGCAGGATTCATGTGAAGGAAATTATCAAGTTTTTCCTTCATGAAATCATTGATAAACGTTCGAACAGTTGTGGAACCTTCTTCTGGCGACATCGTTTGTGAGCCTAACTTTGTCTTGGTTTGAGATTCAAATACTGGTTCTTGAACCCTAACAGAAATTGCCCCGATGATTGATTGGCGTACATCTTCGGGAGCATAGTCTTTGCCAAAATGCTCACGAACTGTACGTACAACCGCTTCTTTAAATGCGGTTAGGTGGGTTCCGCCTTGGGTTGTATTTTGACCGTTAACAAACGAATAATATTCTTCTCCGTATTGGTTACTGTGCGAAAGAGCCACTTCAATATCCTCTCCTTTAAGATGAATAATGGGATAACGAAGTGTTTCTTCATCGGTTTTTCTTCTCAATAAGTCTAAGAGACCATTTTGAGATATATATTTTTGTTTATTGAAATTGATTGCCAAGCCAGCATTGAGGTAGCAATAGTTCCAAATCATTGCCTCAACATACTGCGGAATATAGTGATAATGCTTAAAGACAGTACTATCAGGCTCAAATATAACATGTGTACCGTTTTTTTCGTTAGTGTCAATTTGCTCCGACTCGGCAATCAATTCACCTTTGTTAAATTCAGCCCATTTGGTTTTACCTTCACGGTAGGCCTGTACTTTAAAATAATCAGAGAGTGCATTGACTGCTTTAGTACCGACCCCATTCAAACCTACTGATTTTTGAAAAGCCTTACTATCGTATTTGGCACCAGTATTGATTTTTGAGACTACATCAACTACTTTACCCAAAGGAATCCCTCGACCATAGTCTCGCACTTCTACTCTACCTGCATCCATCTTTATATCAATGGCTTTGCCGTAGCCCATTGCATACTCGTCGATACAGTTATCCATCACTTCTTTAAGCAAAACATAAATGCCGTCATCAGCCGAAGAACCATCGCCTAATTTACCGATATACATACCCGGACGTAAGCGGATATGTTCTTTCCAGTCGAGCGAGCGGATACTATCTTCGTTATAAGTTGCTTCTTTATTCTCAGCCATTTTTATTGGTTAATTTGCACGATTTTCAATTACAAATATAATTTTCTTTGGTTGGAGAAGCAAATAAGTGGATAACTTTATGGTTGTATAACTGAAAAAGGCTAAAACACCCTAAAAGGTATTTTAGCCTTCAAAATCAAAAAAATTGCTTTATTTCTGGCGGTACAAAACCTCATCAATCAAACCGTAGGCTTTAGCTTCTTCGGCTTTCATCCAATAATCACGGTCAGAATCAGTCTCGATTTGGTCAAATGATTTTCCAGTGTGATGAGCCAAGATTTCGTACAACTCTTTACGAAGTTCGATGATTTGTTTTACTGTAATCTCCATATCGCGAGATTGCCCTTGAGCACCACCACTTGGTTGGTGAATCATGATTCGAGCGTGGGGTAGTGCCGTACGTTTCTCAGCCGCTCCACCGGCAAGCAAAACAGCTCCCATAGAAGCCGCCAAGGAAGTACAAATAGTTGCAACATCTGGGCGAACATACTGCATGGTATCATAAATACCCAAACCAGCATACACCGAGCCACCCGGGCTATTGATATACATCAAAATATCTTTTTTGGCATCAACTGACTCCAAAAAGAGTAACTGGGCAACAACCACATTTGCTACGTAATCATCTACGGCAGTTCCAAAAAAGATGATACGGTCGGCCATCAATCTTGAGAAAACGTCGATAACTGTTGCACGCATTTGGCGTTCCTCTACAACATTTGGTGTAAGATTGTTTACATTAAACTTCATGTAATCATCAACGCCTAAACCACTCATGCCCATGTGGTGGACTGCATACTTGCGAAATTCTTCTCCAAAATTCATTTTTTTGTATTAATGTTTTAAAATTCTTTAAAGTAAACCCTTGATACCCTTTGTCAAAAGTACAAACGCAAAGGAGGTCTCGATAGTTTTCAACTTTTTACCAATGTTTTGTACTGTGGTCTAATTTTGCCGCTGACCTCAAAAAGAAACTACAAATCTAAAACATTTGTTGTTTGCAAATATGTAAATTCTTTCTTAAAACTTATGCTCGGATTTACCGATAAATTATCAGAAAATATGATACAGCCCGAAAACATAGCCGAAAAAATCAGATTGACCAGAATTCAGAAGGGTCTATCGCAAGAAAACATGGCTGAAATGCTCAATTTATCAACAACTGCTTATGGTGATATTGAAAGAAATAAAACCGAGCTGACGATTCCGAGATTATTAAGAATTGCACAGGTCTTGGATATTGATTATAAAGATTTACTCGGAATCGAATCAAAAAATGATGCTTATTTAATTCTCGAAAACGAAAAACTTAAAATAGAAAACGAAAAGTTACGTTTAGAAATTAGCCATTTAAAGGACAAATTCGAGAAAGCATTACTCTATGAGGTTTTGCGAGGTATGAGACAGCAACAAGAACAATCCGAAAGACCTAAAATTGGTTTTCAATTAACGCATAATTAGCATTCAAAAAATGAAATTTTACCAAGTTTTATTCACTGTATTATTATCAAGTAAGGTTTTTGCTCAAAATTATTATCAACAAACTTGGAAAGATTTTGGAAAATCGACGGCTGCAAATGAAAAGATTAATCCGCAATCGCCCAATTTTGGGTTACTGAATGCCGCAATATTTCATGCCACCAACGAAGCACGTGAGCAAAACAGACTACCTATATTTAAATACCATGAGATTCTCGAAAAGTCATCTGATAATCATGCTCAATACTTGTTAAAAATTGGGCAATTATCTCATACAGGTCAGAATAATTCATCTCCTCACGAAAGAATCATGAAATTAACTAATGAGTTTATGGGTTATGCAGAAAACATAGCCGATTTTCCTTTGCTTGATTCACCTTCATCTTTTTGTTTAGAACGTAAAACTAACGGTGAATATCGATACTTCGATTGTAAATCTCGTCAGGAATACCAAACATATTCTTATTGGAAATATGCCCGTACGGTTGTAAATGGATGGATGAATTCACCCGGACACCGTATGAATATCCTTGATTCAAAACTCCAATATTTAGGTTGTGCTGTGAGGTTATCGCCAAATCCATTTCAGCAAAAACGCCCTCCCTACGGAATTTTGGTTCAAAATTTCGGGGGAAAATGAAAAAAGGATTTATGATTTTTTACAATATCATAAATCCATATTCTGAAAATAAAATCAATCTTTTTCTACTGTACTTCCTCCCGAGAGATTAGTCTCAACTTTAGGAGTACCACGGTATCTAATCGAACTTGCACCGCTTGCTTTGACTTTAAGTCTGTTGGCTACATTCACTTTGGCACGGCTCGCCCCCGAAATATCTAAAATTGCATCTGTGGTTTTTGTATTGAAGGCATTTAGAATAGATGCTCCCGATAATTCAACATCCATTGATTCAGCATCACTGAATAACTCAAGCTCCGAAGCACCCGATAAGTCAATATCAAAATTTCTAATTTTTGAATCAATTTCAGCTCTTGATGCCCCCGAAAGGTCAATTTCTAAATCTCTAACAACAAATCCAGCAACTTTTGAAACTGATGCCCCAGAGAAGTCAATAGACTTTAATGTCGGCATTTCGATATTGATTTGCATTCTGTATCGACGGATACGAAGGGCATTGTTGTATCTGATTTTGAGTTCGCCATTCGAGGTCGATATAACCAAATCATCAATATCACGCTGCTCGCCAATTGCTTCTAATTTAAAATCTGCCCCTTGTTTTACATTAATTTCAAAGGCATTCCCCAAGTCGAGTTCGTCAAAACTCTTGACTTCAAAAGTTTTTTTAACATCACCTTTTGGCGAATACCCATCAATATTATCAATAAACACACAAGATGATACCGACAAAGCAGTAAATCCAATTGCAAAAAAATGAATAGTTTTCATAAATTATTGGTCCCAGCTCTCTTGGGTATTTAACAAGTTTTATACTTTGATTGAGAGCAAAATCAAAGTGCTTTTTCATGATTTATTTTAGCTATGACAATCTTATTACTACTTACCCCTATTCTGAAAAAAAATATTCTACTTCGTAGGGGTAAATGCTCTCAGAAATGTCTTTGTAAAAACAAAAAAGAAAATAATCAGAAGCTCAAACCTAAATTTTATATTTTTGTGCCGATTAAATCCAAATTTCTGTGGAAGTACTCGAACAAGACATGATTGGTGCAATTCGGCAAGGAAATGAGGGTGTTTACGAACAAATTTTTCGTAAATACTACCAAAGCCTATGTAATTATGCCAACTCGATGATTCGAGACATGGATGATTCAGAGGAGATTGTTCAAAATGTTTTTATGACGATTTGGGAGAAAAAAGATGATTTAGAAATTACAATCTCATTAAAATCATATTTGTATCGTGCGGTGCATAATCATTGCTTAAACCGAATAAAACATTTTAAAGTTAGAGAAGAATATCAGCAATATGCAACCGATTATTACGATTCGTCGTATCATTCGGTAAGTGAAACGGTCTATAAGAATGAACTCGAACAAAAAATCAGCGAGGCAATTCAGAAATTACCCGAACAGTGTCGTTTGATTTTTAAAATGAGTCGTTTTGAAGAATTAAGATACCAAGAAATTGCCGACCAATTAAATTTATCGGTCAAAACAGTCGAAAATCAGATTGGAAAAGCATTAAAGTTTTTAAGAACCGAATTAGTGGATTATTTACCAATTATTTTGATACTATTGTTCGAAAAATTATAAATTGACCGGTTTTATCAAAACCCCAATGCCTTTCCCACACAGGGGAGAATTTAGGCAACCGATGCTCGGTGGGGTTAAGCAGACAAAATATGGTTTTTTGAACACTATTTAACCGCTAAAAGGGTCAGAAATGGAAAACCCAAACCAACATATCACCGAAGACCTTCTTGGTAAATTTTTGGCTCGAGAAACCGATGCCCAAGAATCGGCTATGGTTCATGATTGGTTAGCTCAAAACAAACAAAATCAAAAACAACTCGCAGATTTGGCTTTTATTTGGGAACAAACGCAGAATCTCAAACAAGAAACACGAGTAGATATTGATTTGGCTTGGAGCAAGGTAAAAACCAAGATTCAGAAGCCGAATGAAGCTAAGATTATTCCGCTTTTAGCTAAACGAGTTTGGTCGCCAGCACGTATCGCTGCCAGTATCACAGTTTTTGTTAGTGCTGTATTGATGATTTTATTTTTCGTAAAAAAGGAGGTAGAATTATTGACAATCCAAACAGGTAAAAATACCCTTCAACAAATATTGCCCGATGGTTCGTCAGTTTTTTTGAATAAAAACACAAAATTAACTTATCCATCTGATTTTGAAGGAGATACAAGAGAAATTACTCTTTTGGGCGAAGCATTTTTTGATATTCAAAGAGATGAATCAAAGCCATTTATTATCCATGCAAGCGGAACAGATGTGAAAGTTTTAGGGACCTCATTCAATATCAAGGCATACGACAAAAACGTTAGGGTAAATGTTGAAAGTGGTAAAGTGCAATTTATAGCTAAAAAACATAAAACTATCCTTGAAAAAGGCGAAGAGGCGGCGTTTGAGGCCGAAAAGGATACAATTCTAAAGCAACCCATCTACAATAAAAATGCAATTGCCTATAAAACTAAAACTTACGTTTTTGAAGATACAAGTCTCGAAAACGTCATAAAAATATTGAGCGACGGCTACGAAGCCGAAATAAAAATTAGAAGTTCGGCGATAAAAACTTGTCGATTGACCACTACTTTTGAAAATGAGTCATTGCCAAATGCTCTCAATGTAATTGCCGAAACACTTAATTTGCAAGTTTCTAAAGAAGGCAACAAATATACCCTCGACGGACAGGGATGTAATCAAAACTAAGTTGTCAATCTTCTATATTTTGACTAATTTTGCACCCTAATTACCAATTTGTGCTTCAAATTGAGTAAATCAGCATAAATTTCACTTCAAAAAGATATAAATCATAAAAATATGCCTCTAAGAGCAGGAATTGTAGGATTGCCCAATGTTGGTAAATCAACTCTTTTTAATGCTGTTTCAAACAGTGCCAAAGCCCAAGCAAGTAATTATCGTTTTTGCACAATCGACCCGAATGTGGGTTTGGTTGATGTGCCAGATACTCGTCTGGATAAATTGGCAGAGTTAGTAAAACCCAATAAAATTGTACCGACTCAAATCGAAATCGTTGATATTGCGGGTCTTGTTAAAGGTGCAAGCCGTGGTGAAGGACTTGGAAATAAATTTTTGGGGAACATCCGCGAAGTTGATGCAATTATTCACGTGATTCGTTGTTTTGAAGACGAAAACATCTTGCGTGAAGAAGGAGCAATCAATCCAATAGCAGATAAAGAAATCATTGATACGGAGCTTCAATTGAAGGATTTGGAAAGTATCGAAAAGAAAATGCAACGAATCGAAAAGCAGGCAAGAATTGGGAATGATGCCAAAGCTAAAGCCGAATTTGAGGTTCTGAATCGTTGTAAAGAGTGGATTCTACAAGGAAAAAACATCCGTGATTTGGGTCTAATAAAAGAAGAGTTACCAGCCATTGCCGATTTGTTTTTATTGACAATCAAACCAGTGCTTTATGTCGCCAACGTTGATGAGGCTTCGATGCTTACTGGCAACAAATACTCAGAAATGCTTCAAAAAACAGCCGATACCGAAAAAGCACAGATGATTGTCTTGAATAATTCTATTGAAGCACAAATTACAGAAATGGAAGACCCAGACGACAAAGCAATGTTTTTGGAAGAATACGGATTAACCGAACCCGGTCTAAATCGTTTGATTCGCTCGGCATATAAATTATTGACACTTAGAACCTATTTTACGGCTGGAGTACAAGAAGTTAGGGCGTGGACAATAGAAAACGGCTGGAAAGCACCACAAGCCGCAGGGGTTATCCACACCGACTTTGAGAAAGGATTCATCAAGGCCGAAGTTATTTCTTATGATGATTATGTAAAATATGGTTCGGAAGCTGCCGCCCGTGAGGCAGGTCGATTGAGAATCGAAGGAAAAGAATACGTTGTTGCAGATGGAGACGTCATGCACTTTAGATTTAATGTATAACTCTAATTATTTAACAACGCTGTCAGGTTTAAACCCTGACAGCGTTGTTTTTATTACTTGGTAGAAATCTCCTTTTCAAGTTCTTGATACCAATCTTCACCGAATGCTCTTATGAGTGGTTCTTTTAAAAATTTATAAACAGGAACAGACAATTGCTCACCTAATTCACAAGCAGGGCTGCAGATACTCCAACGGTCGTAGTTTAAGGCGTGGTATTGGTCATACTTCGTAATACGGATAGGATATAAATGACATGAAATCGGTTTCTTGAAATTAGTTTTACCATCCAAATACGCTTGTTCAATTCCACACTTAAGGATTCCCCTATCATCATAAATTGCGTAAGCACATTCTTTATTGTCAATGGTTGTTGTTGAGTAATCACCCTCTTCGTCTAAGATATATTTACCTTGTTTTTCAATTGCTTCTATACCTTCTTTTGATAAATAGGGTTTAACTGCATCATAAATATCATCCAAAATTGGTAATTCTGCCTCTTCGAGCGGAGCACCTAAGTCTCCCTCTACACAACAGGCACCTTTGCATTTCTCTAAATTGCAAACAAAAAACTTTTCTGCAATGTCATCACTAATTACCGTATCTTCGATTAAAATCATTTTTTAACTATCAATTTTTGTCCAAATCTAACATTATTATCGTTCATTCCGTTCCAATCTTGGATTTGCTTAGTACTCACACCGTATTTTCTCGAAATACTGTATAGTGTCTCTCCTTTGGCAACCAAATGATAAACTGTTTCACCTACTTTTGCTTTAGCTTCTTCTTTTGGTTGAACGGTTTTAGTTGCCGTCGCTTTCGATGCTGTTGCAACGTTAGGATTAACCAATGTCAAAACTTGTCCAACTTTTACTTTGTCTTCAAGGGTCATGTTATTCCAAGTGGCTAAATCACGAACATAAATCCCAGTTTTACGGGCAATAGCAAAAAGAGTTTCGCCTTGTTGAACTTCGTAGCTTGAGCCATAAGAAGCTGGTTTGGCGGTTGTGGTTGTACTTTCTTTAGGTTTCTCTACAACAGGTTTCGGTTTTACAGCCTCAGTTGTATTTTCAACTGGTTTGGGTTGAGTAGATTTTGGTGTGTTTGTCGGTTTATTATTCTTCGGTTTTTCTTCGTAAGCAATAATTGTATCCGAATTTTCAATCTCAACAATCGGAGGCTTTTGTTCTTTAGTTTTTGTAACAACTGGCTCCTCTATCTTAATAACCTCTTCTTTTCTCTCTTTTTCTCTTTCTTGGGGTTCGAGTCTTATGTATGTGTCATCTTCATCCTCAGTTGTTGATTTCTTTGGGGTATTTCCACGTTTTTTATCCTTAGTTTCTTCTTCCCAAACAACCGGTTTTTCACTATTTTTGACAGTTGTTTCCTCTTCTACTTTTTTATCTTTACGTTTATCTTTTGCAGGAACTACTTTGTCAGTAGCCGGAGCATCGTTCTCTTGAACATACTCGACAGGTTGATTTTTCGGACGCTTCGACTGCAAATACACCACTCTGCCCGACTGCAAGCGTTTGACTGACTCCATACGGTTAAATTTCAAAAGTTGTCTTAGCCTAACACCATAAATCTGTGAAATATCCCAAAGCGATTCGTTTTCAGAAACATTATGAAACTTAACTTTTGCTTTACGGTTTTTTGATTGCAAATAATAAACTTTGCCTTCCTCCACCAAATCCTTATCCGACATATCATTGAATTTCAAGAAATCAGTAGGTTTCACTTTACCCTTTTTGGCAATCTGACCTACATCATCCCCGGCACTCGCCATAATACCCTTTTTTCCATTAATAACATACAAAATAGGTTCTCCATCAGCAACACTTTCAGGTGAAATCCTTTGTAGAACCGGAAAACCAGCTTCGTTTCTTATTCCACTACTGCCTTTTCGATTGATTTTTGCAATCATATCATCGTATTGGTCAGATGGTACTAAAATTGCGACCGAATACTCCTTATCATTCGGAATTTTACTACCCAAAACCCAAGAGTTGTATCTTTTAAGCTCGTTTACATCCCAACTTATTTCAGAACCAACCTCCGCTAAAGTCTTTCCTTTGGCATTTTTATATTCAACCATTGTGTATGGAGAGTCTTTTAGTCGATTCAAACGGTGTTCGTAAGCAACACGGTGGGCAATTGCCTTAATTAAATACCTATCCGCATCGCCATTTAGAGATATTTCGCTGGCAAAAGTCCAGTTTGAAGGAATTGATTTACTGACTCCAGTTGCCCCTAAATGATATGAAAAAAGTGTAGAAATCCAGTTTTTATAAATTAGATTGTTTCTCTTGAGGTACAAAGCCGCAGCACGAGTTGAGGCATAAATATTTTTGCGTTCATCAACCGAATTATCAATTCTTAATCCTAATTCCTGTGCCGTAGCATCTTTGATTTGCCAAAATCCGACTGCATTAGACGTAGATGAGGCATCAGGAGTAAGTCCACTTTCAAGAACAGGTAAGTATTTGAAATCTTCTGGGATTTCTTCATCCTCGAGAATCTTCTCGATTATCGGGAAATACCATTGCATTCTTGCCAATTTATCGAACAAAAACTTATTCTCGGGTAGTAAAAGAGCTTGAATTTCGGTTTGAACAAGCTTTTGTGCGGCTTGGTCTAATTTTACAGTTACACCAGCAAATTCGGTTTTACGTGGAGCCTCAGGAATACTTGCTTGTTGAGCCGAAGTCTCCGAAACTGTGAATAAACAGAGCAAAAGGAAAGCAATTTTTTTCATTTTGGGTATTGGTTCAAATTTTGAGTGATTCGCAAATGCGAAAACTCGTACCGTTGTTTAAAGGCTGAATTTATTTTTTTTGAGCAATCATCAATCCATCACGAATGTAAAGTAAGATATTTTCAACACGAGGGTCTTCATGGATTCTATCATTAAACGCTCTTAAATTAAGTGTGTCTTTGTCCTTTTTAGTCTCATCTGCTACTTTCCCACTCCACAAAACATTATCCGAGATTATAAACCCACCTTTTCTTACTTTTTCAATTACTACTTCGTAATAATTCAAATAATTCAATTTATCGGCATCAATAAAAACCAAATCGAATGTTTCGTCAAGGTTTGGTATTATTTCTAAGGCATTTCCGATGATAAATTCTATTTTAGAATTAAAATCAGAATCTTTAAAAAAACCTCTTACCATGGTTTCGAGTTCTTCATTGACATCTATCGTTATCAATTTCCCATCCTCTGACAAGCCCTCGGCCAAACATAACGCAGAGTAACCCGTGTAAGTACCAATTTCGAGAATCCGTTTTGGGCGAATCATCAAAGAAAACATCGCCAATAAACGACCTTGATAATGCCCAGAGAGCATTCTTGGCTGCAAAACTTTTGCATGTGTTTCACGATTAACTTTCTTCAACAAATCGCCCTCTTCGCTTGTGTGAACTTCACAATAATTATCAATTTCCTTATCAATAAAATCCATTCTATATTACCAAGTATCTAAACAACAAGCTATCTATTAACTCTTTAGCAAAATTATATAGTATTCTTGATAAATTCCAAATTTTTCCAATATTTTTATATTTTCAATAATTTTTGAAAAATGCAATTAAAAAAAATCGCCAACTTAATCTGTTGACGATGGATTATTCAAGCAATCAAACACGTAGCGAATCGAACTGTAAGAATTTAGCAACGATTTCCGAACCTCTTTCTCGTCCATCCATTTTAAATCATCAATGTCTTCGTCAAGTTGCGGTTTCATTTTTGAATCATCGGTGCAGTCCATTTTATACCATTTGGTTCGCTTCAAGATATTCCGACCGCCTTGGGTATAAGTATGCCACGTAGTACAAACTTTTTCGCCTAATCTTACCGAAATATTACATTCTTCTTCAACCTCACGAACGGCTGTCAATTTTGATTTTTCACCAAAATCACGCTTACCTTTTGGTAAATCCCACTTACCCAGACGGTGAATCATCAAGATTTTCCCATCTGCATTAAATACAATCCCACCCGCAGCCTTAACAATTTTATAAAGACTTTTCACTTTTTCTTCGGCCAAATCTCTATCCTCAACAACCAATGTAATTGACTGAAAATCTTTAAATTTATCCTCAAATAAACCTTTGAATAATCTTTCGAGACTCGAATTATCCACATTCAAAATCACAATATGACCAATAAAAACTCTTTCATTGAATTTATCAAGACGGGCATCAATGAGAGTATCATAATCACTGCCATGCAGATTTTTAAACTTCTTTTGCCCGATTATTGTAACTGGCTTATCGTTGATAAAGATTACCATGAATTTTTGTAAAGTAAAAATAGCCTGCAAAAATAAGTGAAATAAATGAAATCAAAAATAAACCTCACGGATTGCTCTCCATGAGGTTTGAAAGAATATTATGATTAAGGTAGTGCTTTGCTTTCGGTCAATGGAAAAAATTTCAGAAAACAAATAGTCCATCAATTAATGCTTCTAATCAATAGTCAATACTATTTGACAAACTACTTATTGTAGGCTTGGTAATAAGCCATAGCTTTTGGCATTAAAGCATTAAGATTTGAGATACGAGTTTCGTCAGAAGGGTGAGTAGATAACCATTGTGGTGGTTTTTGGCCTCCTTGTCCAGCTTTTGCCATTCTTTGCCAAAACTCGACTGAATTTTGTGGATTATAACCAGCCATAGCCATAAAAATCAAGCCTAACTTATCGGCCTCCGACTCTTGTTTACGACTATTGGGTAAAACGTAAGCACCCGTTGTTATTGCTCCAACAACTTGCCCGATGATTTGTCCATTTTGTTCGTTCTTAGTTGCAATCATACCACCAACCGCTGCTGCCGTTGTGATTCCTTGGGCTACATAAGCCTGACTCATTCGTTCTGCACCATGCGATGCGATTGCGTGAGCAATTTCATGCCCCATAACAACAGCTACGCCTTCTTCGTTTTGGCAAATAGGTAAAATCCCTGTGTAGAAAACCACCTTACCACCCGGCATACACCAAGCATTGAGGTCTTTGCTCTGTACTAATTCAAACTGCCACTGATAACCGTCAATAACTTGGCTGTAATTATTCTGAATCAGATAGTTTTCAACCGCCGTTTTGATTCGGTTTCCTACTCTACGAATCATCTCGGCGTCTTTACCATTAGAAACTACTTTGTTTGAATCCAAAAACTCTTTATAGCTCGTAAAACTCATACCCATAATTTGGGCATTAGAAATAAGACTTAATTGTTTACGACCAGTTATTGGAACTCTTGTGCAGGCAATCACCAAAGCAATCAGTGCCACAGCAAGTGTACTCGATTTCAAAAAGGTTTTCATACTTGTAAATAAAAGGTTGTTTTAGTCAATTAGACGAAATAATGATGCGAATATTACAAAAACATTAGACAAATTTTAATGTTGTCCAAAATTATCATGTTTTTTTAATAAAGATGGGCTAAATTTGCAAAATTCACATCCCAACTTAATATTTAAAACCAACTCATAAAAATTCTCAAGTATGAAAATCATCTGTATTGGTAGAAATTACGCCGAACATATCAAAGAACTTAACAATGAGCGTCCTGATGAGCCAGTTATCTTCACAAAACCCGATACAGCGATTCTGAAAGATGGTGAAGCATTTTATTACCCTGATTTTTCGAGTGATATCCACCACGAAGTTGAAATAATAGTCAAAATCAACAAAATGGGTAAAAACATCGAAGAGAAATTTGCCCACAAATACTACGAAGAGATTGGTATCGGAATAGATTTTACGGCTCGCGATATTCAATCTAAACTCAAATCTAAAGGTTTGCCATGGGATTTAGCCAAAGGATTCAATGGCTCTGCCCCCATTTCTGAATTTGTCCCGAAAACAAAATTCGCTGATTTAAAAAATCTCAATTTTAATCTTTTGGTAAATGGTGATGTAAAACAAGCCGGAAATACCTCGATGATGCTTTACCCGATTGATACAATCATTGCGTTTGTTTCTAAATATTTTACTCTTAAAGTAGGCGATATAATTTTTACTGGAACCCCAGCAGGGGTTGGTGCAGTAAAAGTGGGTGATAAATTGGAAGCCGCAATCGAAGGCGAAAAAATGTTGGAATTTGAGGTAAAGTAATTTTCAATATAATCTAAAGACAATGCTTTTAAATAAAATATTATCAACGTTGTTGTTGGTCGTATATCTTGTTTCTGACTCCTCACAAAATAAATCTTACGGGCAGCAAAGGAAAATCCTAAACGAACCAGTCCCTCAAGGTTATTTTATGTTTCCGATTATGCCGGGGCAATCGAATGGTCTTGCGGGTGGATTTGGAGATTTAAGAACCAACCACTTTCACGCTGGTCTTGATATTCGAACTGGCGGAGTTGAAGGCTACAACGTTTATGCTTGTGCTGACGGTTATGTTTCTCGCATTGGTATTCAGACTGGTGGTTATGGAAATGCCCTTTATATCACACATCCCAATGGGTACACTACGCTTTATGGTCATTTATTGCGTTACAATGATGTGATTACTGAATACATCCGAAAAAAACAATATTCGCAGCAAACTTGGGCGATGGATATTACGCTCCAACCAAATGAGTTGATTGTTAGAAAAGGTGATATTATCGCCTTATCGGGAAATACAGGTGCCTCGGGTGGCCCTCATCTTCATTTCGAGATACGTGATGCTGCCGAAAACGCAGTAAACCCACTCTTATTTGGGTTTAATGAGATACAAGATACTCAAGCTCCGAGCATCGATAGAGTATATTTAAAAACATTGGAATCAGATTCAAGAATAAATGGCAAATTTGGCAAGTTTTCGTATAGTCCTATTCGTCGGGGTGGAGAATTGACACTATCGAATCCCGTTAATGTTACAGGTAGCATCGGTATTGAGGTTTTAGCATTCGATAGAAGTAATAATAGTCCATTTCGGCAAGGTCTGAAAGAGATTGAGGTCAGGATGGATGGCGTAACTACTTATAAATTGGATTTGAACAAAATGCCCTTTGATATTTCAAAAGACATCAATGTTCATATCGATTATGCCGAAGCCGAAACGTTTGGGCAAAAAATCCAAAAATGCTACGTGGCCGATGGAAATCGTCTTTCGATTTACGAAACCGATAGCAATCGAGGTAAATTGGTCATTAGAGATAACCAACCACATCGGATTGATATAATCGCCAACGACATCAAAGGTAATACAACTCTGATGAATTTCATTCTACAAGGAAACAACAATCCAAATACCAATTTAGCAATTCCCAAAAGCAAGGGTGTTACCTCAATTAATACCTCAATCTCTGATAACATATTAATCATCAAGGCCAAAAACATAAATGAAGAAAATCCAAATGCAATAATTCAGTACAAAGGTGTACCACAAACTGTTCCACTTGCTTATTGTGAAGGTGGCGAATGCCTATTTATTCATGATTTACAAAAGGGTTTGGCAGATTTCGTTCAGGTAGGTGAAGCAACCCAATATCTTAGAATTAAAAAAGCCGTACTACCTGACGGGGATACTTTTTATGAGGAAAGAAATCTTAGCATTGATTTCTCAAATGCTTTGTATCAACCTCTGTATTTAACAACTAATCAGAACGGAACTAACCTTTCAATTAATTCTGAGAAAATCCCATTAAAAGGGTTTATTGATATTACTTGGAATCCTAACGTTGCCGTCAAATCTCCTAAAACTTCGATGTATTATGTTAATGATGGAAGAAAATTTTTGGGTGGAACATGGACGAATGAAGGCATTAAATTTAAAACCAAAGAGTTAGGTGATTTTCAGATAATTACTGATTACGAAGCCCCAAGTATTAGACCGGTAACCATCAACGAAAATGAAATCAGATTTGGAATCAGTGATAATTTATCAGGAATCAAGCATTTTAGATGTGAGGTTAATGGCCAGTGGGTATTGATGAATTATGAATACAAAGCTGGAAGGATTTGGTCAGAAAAATTGAGAGAAAGTGATATTTTTACGGGCGATATAAAATTGGTTGTAACCGATAACGTTGGTAATGAAGCTGTTTATGAAGGGAATATCGAAGAAATGAAAGCGGCTCTCGAAGCCCAAAAAGTTAAGAAATCCAAAAAAAGAGGAAGTAAATATGTCAAGTCTAAATCTAAAAAAGGGGGACGTAGCACCGCCACTAAAAGCAAAAAATCAAAACGGAAAAGACGTTAGTTTATCAGATTTCAAAGGTAAAAAAGTTGTGATTTATTTTTATCCCAAAGATAACACCCCAACCTGTACTGAGCAGGCCTGTAATCTAAGAGATAACTACGACGCTTTGATTACTAAAGGGTTTGTTGTTTTAGGAATCAGTACTGACTCTGAAAAATCGCACCAAAATTTTATCAAAAAATATAACTTACCCTTTGATTTATTGGCTGATACTGATACCAAAATCGTTCAAGATTATGGAGTTTGGGGGGAAAAACAGATGTTTGGCAAAAAATACATGGGTATCATCCGAACCACTTTTGTTATTGATGAAAACGGTATTATTGAAGAAATCATAGAAAAAGTTGAGGCTAAAAACCATTCAAATCAAATTTTAAGCTAACAGAAACATTAAGTGTCAATAATACACTTATATTTGTATTGTAATTCAATTTAAAACCATAGTAATGACTACTCAAAATTTACAGGCAGTTGCTTCACAGGTACGCCGTGATATTGTTCGACAAGTTCACGGCTGTCAATCAGGGCATCCGGGCGGCTCTTTGGGCTGTACCGATTTAATTGTTGCTCTCTACTTTCAAATTATGAAAATCAATAATCGTAAAGGAAAAGGTGGTTTTCTTTCGTTTAACATGGACGGAACAAACGAAGACCTATTTTTCTTATCGAATGGTCATATTTCTCCTGTATTTTACAGTGTTTTGGCACGTCGTGGGTATTTTGATGTGAAAGAATTGTCAACTTTTCGTAAAATTAACTCGCGTTTACAAGGACACCCAACAACGCATGAGCATCTTCCGGGCATCAGAATTGCATCAGGTTCATTAGGTCAAGGACTTTCGGTTGCTATCGGAGCAGCGTTAGCCAAGAAATTGAACAGTGATAAGAGTTTGGTTTTCTGTTTGATGGGCGATGGTGAACAACAAGAAGGTCAAGTTTGGGAAGCAGCTCAAGCGGCACCTCACCATAAAGTTGATAATTTGATTGCTTTTGTAGATTTGAACGGACAGCAGATTGATGGGCCTACTGAGAAAGTAATGAACAACCGTGATTTGAAAGCGAAATACAAAGCATTTGGTTGGAATGTAATTGAAATCAAGAAAGGTAATGATATGGAAGAAGTCGTAAAAGGACTTCGTAAAGCCAAAAGATTAACTGGTAAGGGACAACCAATCATGGTTATGCTCACTACCGAAATGGGTGCTGGTGTTGACTTTATGATGGGTAGCCACAAATGGCACGGTGTTGCACCAAACGATGAACAATTAGCAGCAGCATTGGCTCAATTACCAGAAACATTGGGTGATTATTGATTTGCTACCATTTGGATTTTATTAAACTTTCAAGGACAATACAAATGAAAAAATATACTTTCACAGATAAAAAAGATACTCGTTCGGGTTTTGGAGCGGGTATGACCGAATTAGGTCGCACAAATCCTGATGTTGTCGTACTCTGTGCCGACCTCGTCGGTTCACTCAAAATCGATACATTTATTAAAGAAAACCCAGAGCGTTTCTTTCAGATGGGTATCGCCGAAGCTAATATGATGGGCGTTGCGGCTGGTTTGACCATCGGCGGAAAAATTCCGTTTGCTACAACGTTTGCCAACTTTGGTTCGAGTCGTGTTTATGACCAAATTCGTCAGTCTATTGCTTACTCAGATAAAAACGTTAAAGTTGCCGTTTCGCACGCAGGTTTGACTCTTGGAGAAGATGGTGCAACTCACCAGATTTTAGAAGATTTGGCCATGATGCGTTCGTTGCCAAATATGACGGTCATCAATCCTTGCGATTTTAACCAAACCAAAGCAGCGACTATAGCCGCTGCCAATTTCGATGGCCCAGTTTACTTACGTTTCGGCCGTCCTGTAGTGCCTGTTTTCACCGACCCAGACCAAAAATTTGAGATTGGAAAAGCATGGATGGTAAACGAAGGTAAAGATGTAACAATTATTGCAACAGGTCATTTGGTTTGGGAAGCAATCCAAGCGGGTGAAATTCTGGAAGCACAAGGTATTGATGCTGAAATAATTAATATTCACACGATTAAACCTTTGGATACAAAAGCTATCTTAAAGAGTGTGGCCAAAACAAAATGCGTTGTAACTTGTGAAGAACATCAAAAGAACGGTGGTTTGGGTGATGCAGTGGCTCAAACTTTAGCACAAAATCTATTAGCTCCACAAGAGTATGTTGCGGTTAATGATTCGTTCGGAGAATCAGGCACACCAGCACAATTAATGGAGAAATATGGCTTAAATGCGGCTTCAATTGTTGAAAAAGCATTGAAAGCAATTCAACGTAAAATATAAAGTATTAATGTAGGGTAGGTTATTCCCCTACCCTACAATTATATGGTTAATGATTCTGAATTAGTTTTAAGATTTCAAAATCCATCCCTTCGAGAAGCCGCATTCTCTGAGTTGATAAAAAAATATCAGCAAAAAATTTATTGGCATATACGTAAGATGGTTATTGACCACGATGACGCTGATGATTTGATTCAAGAAACATTTATAAAGGTTTGGCAGAGTTTACCCAATTTCAGAGGCGATTCTCAACTTTTTACATGGATTTACCGAATCGCAACCAACGAATGCCTCAATTTCCTGCAAAAGAAAAAACGCCAGAATCACATTCCACTCGAAAACACAGATGATGAAAATAGTTTGAATTTATTAAATACGCTTGAGTCATCGATAGATAGCGATTACATAAGCGGAGATGAGATTCAGATAAAACTCCAAAAAGCCTTATTGACGCTGCCCGATAAGCAAAGATTGGTTTTCAATATGAAATATTATGACGACCTAAAGTACGAAGAAATAGCCGAAATTACGGGTACTTCGGTTGGTGCACTAAAGGCTTCTTATCATTTGGCGGTTAAGAAAATCGAAGAAATACTGAATCAAGAGCAATAAATCATGATTATTTATTAAACCTTTGGATAATAAATTTGTCGAATAGTCGTTTAGAATGATTTTTAAATGAACAAAGAACCTATAAATATTGAGAAATTAGCCAGACACAACGTTTTCATAGTACCAAATGATTACTTTGAAACGCTTCAAGGCATTGTAATTGCTCAATGTAAGTTAAATCCACAAGCCAAAAATAATAAAGGATTCAAAACTCCAGAGAATTATTTTGATTCCCTCTCATCTAAGATTATTTCAAAAATTAATCAAAAGCCTAAATTTAGCCTTGATAAAATTCCGAATGTTAATGTTTTCAAAGTCTCAGATGGTTATTTCGATGACTTAGAAGAAAGAGTCTCAGAGAAAGTCCTTCTTTCAAATTTACCAAAAGGCAATATTTTTATTGCACCGAATGGCTATTTTGAAGCACTTACTCCTCGAATTGAATCAAGAGTAAGAATGAACCAAAACAACGGTATTTTTAGAATCATTATAGGTACAAAAATTTGGGCCGCTGCTGCAAGTATAATAGTTTTGTTTGGTTTAGCTTGGTTCTTTATTCCAAACTTAATTAAAACCGACGTTGAAATAGCATTAGAAAAGGCTTCTGTTGAAGAAATCCAATCCTATCTCAATACACAAGATTTAAGTTATTTAGAATACGAAAATAGTGTAGTAGAAGAATATAAAACGGCTAAACAAGTCAAAACCAATGCAGATTCTTTATTAATTGAAAATTTGAATTTAGAACAAAAAGACATTCTTGAACACATTGAAGACCAAAATCTTGACGAAAATGAATTAGAATATCTTTTAGGTAGTTAAACTGTGAATATGATGAAAAAAATCACACTATTTTTAATGCTGACGATACCTTTCTTGACATTGGCTCAAAGGGGAAATAATCCGAGACAACAAAAAATTCAGGCTGCCAAGATTGGATTAATAACCGAAAAACTAAATCTTACTACTGAGCAAGCCCCACAATTTTGGGCTATTTATAATGAATTTGACCGTAAACGAATAGAGAATCGTCGAAACATCAAAAAGGCATTTGATGAAGCCAATTCTCTTTCATCTACTGATGACAAAATTATTGCGGCTCATAAACAAATCATTAGTTACCGACGCAAAGAACTCGATTTAGAGGAGGAATACAGCGTAAAATTGATGAAGGTCATTACGCCCAGACAATATGGCGAAATATCGGTATATGACTTTATTTGGGGTTTGAAATCTGCTATAAAAAGCTATAAAATCAGGGATTTTAGCTCATAAAATCATATAAAAACGAGCATTTTAGAAATAGTTAAAACCCTATGTACCGATATTAACCATTACCATTTAATTTATACATTCAAATCATCGAATGGACTTCTAAAATTCACGAAATCAATTTGTGCGATTTGGCTGTAAATTGCAGTAGTCTGCAAATATCTATGTCCGAGCATTTCTTGGAGATGATGAATATCAAGCCCTCTCTCAAGAAAATGCACAGCAAAACTGTGTCTGAGTGTATGCACCGAAGCATCCTTCTCAATTTTAGCCTTCTTTAAAGCCTGTTGGAATACCAATTGTACACTCCTTGCACTGTAGGGTTTTCCGTTTTCACCTCCAAATAGTAAACCAGTAGGGTTGTGCTTAGCTATATAATTCTTTAGCATCGGAACCACACGCTTGGCAAGCATCACGTTGCGTCCTTTTTCTTTCGATGTAGCCGCGATTCTGATAAGGTTATTTTCAAAATCAACATCGGCGGTTTTCATATCTAATACCTCACTCAAACGCAAACCAGCCGAATAAATTATTCCCAAAAGAGCTTTGTGTTTGACATTGTCTAAAGAATTTAAGATTTTCTCAATCTCAGACTCCGAGAGAATCAATGGCAAATTATTTTCTTTGATTTCACCAGTAGCTTTGATATTCAATTTTTTATTGAATACAATCTCATAAAAAAGTTTGATTGCCTTACCTGCTTGTTTAACGGCATCGGCAGAGTCCCCTTTTTTTTCGCCAAGTTCAATTAAATAATCTGAAATTACTTCTTCGGTGATTTTGTTTTGGGGTACGTCTCTGAAGTGATTGTAAAATACGAAAACAGCATTGCGATAGGCTGCAATAGTCATCGAATTATACTTTCCTTTTTTAAGGTATTCAGTAAATCTTTCAATAAGGTGGGTCACAGTCGGGATATTTAATTTAGGTTTGGACTAAAGTTACAGCAAAAAGTAACGCAAAATTAGTATTTTTTCTGAAAAGGTAATAATAAATGCTATTTTGCGTATAAATATCCCATAAAACAATGCTGATAGGTTTTGTAATTATTTATTTACTTTTCACAATTATTATTGGATGGTACTCATCGAGATTTGTAAAAAACTCAACTGATTTTGCCATTGCGGGCAGAAGAATGCCTACTTATGTAGTTGCTTCTGGGCTATTTGCCACTTGGTTTGGGTCTGAAACAGTGATGGGTGCATCATCAGAATTTGTAGAGAATGGATTATTGGGTGTAATTGAAGACCCCTTCGGAGCGTCTCTGTGCTTGTTATTATTAGGTGTTTTGTTCGTAAAACCTCTCTACAAACTCAATATTTTGACTTTTAGCGACTACTACTCGATGCGATATAACAAAACTGCCGAATGGGTTTCTGCAATATTCATGATACCCTCTTACTTTGGTTGGATTGCAGCACAATTAATTGCTCTCGCCACAGTTTTACAAGCAATCACTGGTTTAGAGATAATTTATGGAGTGCTGATTTGTGCAACTGTAGTTGTATTTTATACATACATCGGAGGTATGTGGGCTGTATCCATAACTGATACCATTCAGACCATGATGATAATTATCGGTCTTCTCGTTCTTGTAATAATTCTGATAAATCAAGTCGGAGGATTAGATAGAATAGTAAATAATACACCTAATGGATTTTTTAGGTTTATCCCTAAAGAAAACTCGGTGGCTGATTGGTCTCATTATTTTGTTGCTTGGATAACCATTGGTCTTGGGTCAATCCCACAACAAGATGTTTTTCAGAGGATATTATCAGCAAAAACCGATAAAACAGCCATAAATGGCACTTACTGGTCATCGATGATGTATCTCACAATTGCAATTATCCCATTAGTTATCGCACTCTGTGGCAAAATTTTATATCCATACGAAATTGAAAACAATCCTCAACTTACAATCCCAATGTTGGTTTTGAAACACACCAATATCGGGGTGCAGATATTATTTTTTGGTGCATTATTATCTGCCATACTTAGTACATGTAGCGGAGCAATCTTAGCACCTGCTACAGTTGTAGGAGAAAACTTACTCAAACCCTTATACGGAAACAAAATCTCTGATAAAAAATTATTGATGATTATGCGTTATTCTGTTATTTTGATAACAATCATTTCCATAGGATTTGCCTCATGGAAAACTGAAATTTATGAATTGGTTAGTGAATCTTCGGCACTCAGTCTTGTATCACTGTTTGTACCTCTCGCCGCTGGTTTATATTGGAAAAAAGCCTCGGCACTCGGAGCAATTTTATCAATGGTTCTCGGAATGGGAGTTTGGACATTTTTTGAATTCTTCGAAACACCTTATCCAAGCACAATTTGGGGACTATTGGCAAGTATTCTTGGAATGATAATTGGTTCATATTTAAAACCTCAAATTGAAAAGCTCCAATCATGAAAAAATATTCATCGCCCGAAGACTTTATCGAAAAACAAGAAGAACAGTTTAAAGACTTACTTTATCAAATAAGAAAAGTCTTATTAGAAGCTCATCCCAAAATGCAAGAAAAGATTTCTTTTAATACGGTATTCTTTAAAGTCAAATTTGATATTTGTTATTTTGGAATAATGAAAAAAAATAAGGGAATAGAAATCAGTTTTTTGAGAGGATATCAATTATCAAACGAACAAGGGCTTCTGGATTCAAAAGGTAGAACAATTATCAGTGGAATTACATTTATAGACAATTCTGATTTTAAACAAAAAGAAAAAAAATTCAAAGAGATTATTCAAGAAGCATTGATTTTGGATGAAATGCACAATAAGCACGTTTTTACGGAAGTATTAAAAAAGAAAGCAAAATAATCGTTGTGTAACATTCTGAATATCAGCAGGAAGCTGTCGTTTGTGGAAAAATATTAACTTTTTTTTGGCATTACATTTGCAATTTAGGTTATCAATCTGCTATATTTGCAGTCCCAAAAGGGAGATGGAGAGGTGCCTGAGTGGCCGAAAGGAGCAGTTTGCTAAACTGTCGTACGTCTAAAGCGTACCGCGGGTTCGAATCCCGCCCTCTCCGCGAGTTATTTGAAATTTTGAATTTAATTGAGTTTTCGGGGTGTAGCGTAGCCCGGTATCGCGTTTGGTTTGGGACCAAAAGGTCGTCAGTTCGAATCTGGCCACCCCGACAAAATTCATTCTACTTATTTAAATTCAATTTCAAATTTGCTCAACGGGGTGTAGCGTAGCCCGGTATCGCGTTTGGTTTGGGACCAAAAGGTCGTCAGTTCGAATCTGGCCACCCCGACAGTAGAATCCTGTGAGCAATCACAGGATTTTTTTATTGTATGACTCATCTTTGGGTAGAGTCCCTTACAATCAACTCCGATTTAAGCATGATTAAGTTGGTTTGTCCAATATCCATTAATCCATTTAAATGGTTTATCATACATTTAGCGGCTATCTCTCCCATTTCTTTTCCGGGGTAATGAACAGTTGTTAGTTTGGGTTCGATGACTTCTGAGACTGGGTCATTGTTGAATCCTACGACTGCAATATCATCCGGGATTTTGTAACCTATTCTTTTCAATTCTCCAATGCAACTTGCTGCACAAAAATCATTTGTGATAAATATTCCATCGACATTTAGGTCTTCGGCTTTTATTTTATTTGCAATTTGTTTACCTATATCGGGAGATAAATCTGTTTCGAATACCTGAGATTTATCAAAACTTAGATTTTTATCAATCAATGCCTCCTTAAATCCTCTCAGTCGTTCTGCATAAACATTCCTCTGCAAGCTACCAGTAATGTGAATGATTTTTTTGCAACCAATTTCAATCAAATGTTTTGTGGCATCGTACCCACCCTTAAAATTATCAATTATGATACTAAGACAATCGTTGTGTTCGAGTACACGGTCAAAAAATATCAATGGAACACTCTTTTTGATAAATGGCTCAAAATGAGAGAAACCTTCAGTATCATATGCTACCGAAACCAATAGACCATCTACCCTACTATTGAACATCGTTTTGATATTGCTTACTTCTTTCTTGTATGACTCCAATGATTGACTTATCAGCAGATTATAGCCTGCTTCGTTGGCAACTTTTTCCATTCCAGCCAAAACTGTTGACATCAATGGACTATTAAGACGTGGAACTATCACACCAATCGTATTTGTCTTTTGTTTGCGTAGATTACTGGCAAATTTATTAGAACGATACCCCATTTCTTCGGCCTTGGCTTTTATCAAGGTCTTTGTATTATTGCTTATTGCTTCGTGATTGTTTAATGCTCGACTTACCGTTGCCGGAGAAATATCTAATACTTGAGCAATATCATAAATGGTTATCTCTTTATTCATTGTAAAATAATGCAACAGATTGCAAATTATCATGAGATTTCACAAAACAATGATTAAGTGAAACTGTTAAAATTGTAGCTAATTTAAGCATAAAACTTACAAAAATGTATGTTAGCTAAATCTTCACAAAAAAAAATTCAAATATTTTTATATAAATTATTAGAATATCAATAAAAAAATTATGCAATCGGTTGCAAATTTGCGTCCAATAAACCATATTTACAACCAATAATTCTAAAAACTATGTTTTGTCAGCTTAGCCCCACCGAGCGTCGGTCGCCTCAATCCTCCCACACTATGGAGGACTTCAAAGTCCCTTTCCCAAGTGGGGAAATGGATTTAGGGATTGGGGTTTTGATAAAACCGGAAAATTTATTTTTTTAAAAAACTATTTCATTCTAATCAAATTTACTATTTCATGAAACCAAGGTATTTGAATTTAAACTTTAGAGATGCCTTCATCAAAACAATTGATGCTACAGTCGAACTAAAAGTGTCGGTAATAGAATGATAAAAAATTGCCCGCTTTTAATACATTTTTATCAAAATTGAATACTAAAGACATTTGATATTGATTTATTTCTAAAATTTAGTGAACAAAACTCAATTTTATGTTCAAAAAAGCATTTTTCAGTATTTCTATCTTTGTGAGCATTAAAACTATGGCTCAAAAACCTATTCAATTCATCACGCTTGACCCCGGTCATTTTCATGCCGCATTGGTTCAAAATAAAAACTATGATAATGTTGAATCAACTGTCAATGTGTATGCTCCCGCAGGTCAAGACCTTCAAGACCATTTAAAAAGAATCGAGAGTTATAACACGAGGGCCAAAAATCCAACCAATTGGGTGGAAAATGTTTATCAAGGAAGCGATTATTTAGAAAAAATGCTTACTGAAAAGAAAGGAAATGTATTAGTAATTTCTGGAAATAATAAAAAGAAAACCGAATACATTTTAAAGTCAGCCCAAGCAGGTATCAATATTCTGGCCGATAAACCCATGTGTATTGATAGTAAAGGCTATCAGCAACTTATTCAAGCATTTGAAGCCGCTAAAAAAAACAATGTATTGCTTTATGATATAATGACCGAACGTTCGGAAATTACAACTATTCTTCAAAAAGAAATTTCACAAATTCCATCAATTTTCGGTACACTCCAAAAAGGTACGCCAAATAACCCTTCAATTATCAAAGAAAGTGTTCATCATTTTTATAAATACGTTTCTGGCAGTCCGCTGAAACGTCCATCTTGGTTTATGGATGTTTCACAACAAGGAGAAGGGATTGTCGATGTTACGACTCACTTGGTAGATTTGGTACAATGGGCGGCATTCCCAAATGTTACGCTTTCAACAAAAGATGTGCAACTAACTTCGGCAAACCGTTGGCCAACAACCATGACATTAAGCCAGTTTTCCATAATTACGGGACAAAATCAATTCCCTGATTTCTTGAAAAATAACTTAATGAATGACACAACTTTAAATATCTATGCAAACGGAGAAATTAATTATAAACTTCGTGGGATAAACGCCAAAGTCAAAGTATTGTGGAATTATAGTACTCCCGAAGGTGGAGATACCCATTATTCGATAATGAAAGGAACAAAGGCAAATGTTGAAATCAGACAAGGTAAAGCCGAGAGGTTTACGCCTCAATTGTATATTCAAACCAATAGTGTCTCGGATTCTGAATTGCTAAAGGCATTTGAAGTGTTACAGAAAAAATATGCTGGCATTGCCCTAAAAAAGCAAGGAAGTGAATGGTTGGTTGAAATCCCTGATAGTTATAGAACTGGCCATGAGGCACATTTTGGCGAAGTAATGGATAGATTTTTAGATTATAAGGCTAAAAACAAACTACCCGAGTGGGAAGTACCAAATATGTTGGTAAAGTATTACACAACAACCAAAGCCTTAGAATTAGCCAAGAAAAAATAATTTTTTAGGTTGAAGATTTCAATTAATTTCTCAACCAAATAGAACTGATACGAAATGAAATTAAAACCCTTCATATTAATTCTCCAATTAATTTTTAGTCAAGAATTAATTGCTCAGAATAAGATTATTGCCCAAAAATTCAATTCCAAAATTGATGTTTTAATCAACAATAATCTGTTTACGAGTTATATTTTTTCACCAGATGAAAAATATCCGTTCTTTTTTCCGGTAAATGGCCCATCAAATGCTTCTGTAACTTCAATGCGAAATGCCAACTATCCGCATCATAGCTCTTTGTTTTTTGGGTGTGATAAAGTGAATGGAGGAAATTATTGGCAAGAAGGACTCGAAAGAGGTCAAATCGTTTCGGTACGAGCTGATATTTTGGAGTCAGGGAGCGAAAAAGTTGTGATTGAAAATGAGTGTATTTGGAGACGCCCGAATGCGGTTTCGCCCATAAAAGACATTCGCAGAATAACGATAACATCTACCTCAAAAGAACTTTACCAGATTGATTTCGATATTACACTCGAAACATTGATTGATGTAGTTATTGAGAAAACCAATCATTCATTGTTTAGTGGAAGAATGGACGCTGATTTAGCAGTAATTAACGGTGGAACAATGATAAATTCTAACGGCGAAAAAGGCGAAAAAGAGACATTCGGGAAAAGAGCCTCATGGATAGATTTTTATGGTAAACGGGGCGAAAAAACGGAGGGAATGGCTATTTTACAACATCCGTCGAATCAGTGGTATCCTGCACCGTGGTTTACAAGAGATTATGGTTTTTTCTCACCTACTCCGATGTATTGGCCAGCCAATGACAAAGAAATAACTTTGAAAAAAGGACAGGTGATTCAATTAAGATACCGTGTATTGGTTCATTCTGGCGATACAGGCAATGCGAAAATTGCAGAACAATTTGAAAAATATAAAGTAGAATAAAAATTCAAATCGACAAATAATTAAAAAGAAATTCAACCTTAACTTGATATTAAACATGGAACGTAGAAAGTTTATTGGTACTACCTTAAAGGGAGTTGCCGCGGCTACCATTGGGATTCCTACAATTGTACCATCATCGGTATTTGGAAAAAACGCACCAAGTAATAAGATTAATATTGGTCAAATTGGTTGTGGACGTATCGGCCGAGACCATGACATGGTAGGAACAATGCAACACGACCTCGCAAGAATGGTTGCCGTTTGTGATTTAGACAAAAATCGTTTACAAGATGGTAAATTATTAGTCGAAAATTACTACAAAAAGAAAACCGGACAAGATAATTATGTAGATGTACGAATGTATGATGATTATCGTGAAATGCTATTAAACAAAGATATTGATGCGGTTATTATCAGTACACCCGACCATTGGCATTCTCAACCCGCCATTGAAGCAGCATTGGCAGGCAAAGACATTTACCTACAAAAACCTACTTCATTGACCATTGCCGAAGGTAGAGTTTTGAGTAATGTAATCAAGAAAACTGGAAGGATTCTTCAAGTGGGTACACAACAACGTTCATCGCCTCAGTTCAGGATTGCCGCCGAGTTAGTGCGAAATGGTAGAATTGGAAAGCTGCATACTGTTAAGGTAGGTTTACCGGGCGACCCTTCGGGGCCAGCGGCTCCGGCAATGCCAGTACCGAAAGGCTTTAATTATGATATGTGGTTAGGTTCGACTCCCGAAGTTCCCTACACCGAAATCGGGGTGCATCCGCAAAAAGGTTATGACCGACCGGGCTGGTTGAGAGTTGAGCAGTTTGGTGCAGGTATGATAACTGGATGGGGACAGCACCATTTCGATTCAGCCGCTTGGGGAATGGATACTGAACTTACTGGCCCAATTTCAATACAAGCAGTGGCAGAATTTCCAAAATCGGGGCTTTGGAATGTTCACGGTGATTTCATGGTAAAAGCAGAATATGCCAACGGAGTTACGATGTACACCAGTGGAGGATTTCCGAACGGAATCAGATATGAAGGAACAGAAGGTTGGATTTTTGTTTCGAGAGGAGATTATGTTGCTTCGGCAAGCGACCCTGTCTCAAAAGCAAAAAGTAGTAAAGCTCTCGATGCCAGTAACCCTAAAATCTTAGAGTCTGTTATCGGAGAAAATGAGATTCATCTTTATAAAAGTACAGAACATCACCTTAATTGGCTCGAATGTATCCAATCAAGAAAAGAACCAATTTCACCCGTAGAAATAGGCCATCGTGCTTGTTCAGTGTGTTTAGTTAGTCATATTGCCATGAAGTTACCACGCAAACTTAGGTGGAATCCGACTACCGAGAAGTTTATAAATGACGATGAAGCCAACAAAATGCTTTCTCGCTCACAGCGTAAACCTTATGGAACAAACTATATTAAAATGGCGTAATAATGAAAGAAAAAACTAACGATAGAAGGAATTTCCTAAAAAACAGTACGGCAGCGGCTGGGCTAATGGCTTTCCCTTTTTTAAATAATAATATTTTAAGAAATTATACGACCGAAATCGTAAAGCCAATTCAATTACAAACCTATGATTCTCCAAGACTAAAATTTGCCGTTATCGGAATGAATCATGGTCATATTTATGGTCAAGTTGAGGCCGTAAAAAAAGGTGGTGGTCAGTTGGTTGCATATTATGCAAAAGAAGCAAATTTGTTAGCAGATTTTGCCAAAAGATACCCAGATGCAAAGTTGGTTAAAGATGAAAAAGAAATTCTTGAAGACAAATCAATTCAGTTGGTTTTGAGTTCGGCAATAGCATCTGAAAGAGCTCCGTTGGGTATAAGAGTTATGAAATCAGGTAAAGATTTTATGTCTGATAAACCCGGTATTACTACCCTCGAACAATTATCAGAGGTGAGAAAAGTTCAGAAAGCTACTGGTCGAATTTATTCGATTATGTATAGCGAACGTTTTGAAAATAAGGCAACTGTGAAAGCAGGCGAATTGGTAAAAGCGGGTGCAATTGGCAATGTAATCCAGACTATTGGGCTTGGACCGCACAGAATGAATACCAAAAGTCGTCCCGAATGGTTTTTCGACAAAGACCTTTTCGGAGGAATCCTTACTGATATTGCTTCACATCAATTCGACCAATTTTTATTTTTTACTGATTCAAAAAAAGCAGATGTTGTGGCTTCGCAAATCGGAAATGTTCATCATCCACAATATCCTAAATTTGAAGACTTTGGCGATGTCATGCTTCGTGGTGATGGTGGTATGGGATATATCCGTGTTGATTGGTTTACCCCAGATGGTTTAAAAACTTGGGGTGATGGAAGGCTCACCATATTGGGAACGGATGGTTATATTGAAATCAGAAAAAATATTGATATTGCTGGTCGAGAAGGTGGAAGCCATTTGTTTTTGATTGATAATAAGGAAACCAAACACTTTGATTGTGCTGCACAGGTATTGCCTTATGGTACGCAGTTGGTCGATGACATCCTGAATAGAACCGAAACAGCCATGACCCAAGAACACTGCTTTTTGGCAATGGAATTGGCCTTAAAAGCACAAAAAAACGCCCAAAGAATAAATTTAAAGAAGTAAAATGATACACACAATGCGTTGGTTCGGGCCAAATGACCCAGTCTCGTTGATGGACATTCGACAAGCTGGATGTACGGGCATTGTAACGGCACTGCATCAAATTCCGGTTGGGGAGGTTTGGAATGTAGAAGCCATCAAAGAGCGAATAGATAGTATAGAAAAAGACAACGACCGATACTCTGAACTTAAATGGTTGGTCGTTGAGAGTTTACCTGTGCATGAGGACATCAAAAAAGGTTTACCCTCAAGAGAACATTTCATTGAAAACTATAAAACTTCGTTAAAAAATCTTGCGAAGTGCGGCATAAAAACGGTTTGTTACAACTTTATGCCTGTTCTTGATTGGTCAAGAACCAATCTAAACTTTGAAATGCCCGATGGCTCGAAGGCTCTACGTTTTGTTTGGGAAGACTTTGCGGTGTTTGATTTATGTATTCTAAAAAGGCCCAATGCTGAAAAAGACTATGAAGAGAATGTGATTGAAGCAGCAAAGAACAAGTTTGATAGAATGTCCGAAATTGAAATAAAAACCCTAAAAGACACCGCACTTTTGGGATTACCGGGTTCTGAAGAGGCTTTTGATTTGAATACTTTTCAAAGTTTATTAGATAACTACAATGAAATCGGAGACAGAGAATTAAGGGAGAATTTGTACTATTTCATTAAACAAGTCGCTCCTGTTGCCCAAGAGTTGGGTATAAATTTATGTATTCATCCCGACGACCCACCCAAACCATTGTTAGGATTGCCACGTGTGGTTAGCACCGAAAATGATTTGGTTCAACTCATGAGTGCATACGATAATCCAGCAAACGGAATCACTTATTGTACTGGCTCTCTGGGGGTTCGTGAAGACAACAATTTGCCTCAAATTATTCGTAGATTCGGTAATAGGATTCACTTTATTCACCTAAGAGCAACCAAAAGAGAAGAAAATCCTCGTAATTTTCATGAAGCCGACCACTTGACTGGCGATGTTGATATGTATTCGGTAGTCAAGGAGATAGTTATTGAAGAAAGAAGAAGTGGTCGAAGTATCCCGATGCGACCCGACCATGGGCACCAAATGCTCGATGATTTGAATAAAAAAACGTATCCCGGCTACTCTGCTATCGGGCGTTTACGTGGGTTAGCAGAACTAAGAGGATTAGAATTGGGGATTTTGCGGTCTATGGATGAGTGATTGAATATTAATAAATACATTTAATTTTAAGTCTTAATGTTAAAGAAAATCCCCAAAAATGAATATTGAAAACGTAAATGTAAAATATCCGAATATTTTTTCATTAGAAGGCAAAATTGCTTTGATTACAGGCGGCGGAAGCGGTATTGGTTACGAAATAGCCCAATGTATGCAAATGGCTGGTGCAAAAGTCATTATTACGGGTCGTAGAGAGTTTGCTTTGCAAGAAGCAACCCAAAGTTTGGGTGATAATGTGCATTACATTGTCAATGATGTTACAGACTTGCCTAAGCTCGAAGGTTTGGTTGAGCAAGTAGAATCGACACACGGGCCGATAGATATTTTGGTAAATAATGCTGGAATCAACATGAAAAAGCCAGCCATTGATGTTACAGACGAAGAGTTTGATAGAATCGTTCATACCAATCTTAACTCGGTTTTTGCATTGACAAGAGCTTGCGGAAAAAGAATGCTCGAACGAAAAAATGGTTCAATTATCATGATTTCGTCAATGGCGGCTTATTATGGAATCGACCGTGTTGTAGCTTACGCAGCTTCTAAATCGGGGGTTGAAGGAATGGTAAAAGTTTTAGCTTCTGAATTTTCAAGATTCAATGTAAGAGTAAACGCCATTGCTCCCGGATTCATCGAAACCAATATGATGAAAACAGCTATGAGCAGCGACCCAGACCGTATAAATAAAGCCCTCGGACGAACACCAATGGCTAAATTTGGAAAACCACAAGACATTGGTTGGGCTGCCGTATTTTTAGCTTCAGAAGCTGCAGGATATATT
>JALOLV010000011.1 GCA_025455785.1 Spirosomataceae bacterium
ATCGACATGGCTTGGTTGAATAATAACTACGGCGATACCAAACAACAAATCAAACCACAAGTAGATTTGTACGAAGTAGATGGCAAAGAAATCATCGTATTGGCCGAAGGCCGTTTGGTAAACTTAGGCTGTGCGATGGGACACCCTTCGTTCGTAATGTCGAACTCATTCTGTAACCAAACTTTGGCTCAGCTTGAATTGTGGACAAATACAGACAAATACGAGAAAAAAGTTTACGTATTGCCTAAACATTTGGATGAGAAAGTTGCCAAATTGCACTTGGCTCATATCGGTGCTGAATTGGAGTCTTTGGAGCAAGACCAAGCCGAGTATATTGGTGTAACGGTCGAAGGTCCGTTCAAATCAGAAATGTATCGTTATTAAGAATTATAGTTTTCTGAATGGCAAATCCCAATCTTCAATGTCGAAGGTTGGGATTTTTTTGAGGTAATTCTCGTTTGTGAACTTAATATCAATTTTATTTTTTTTAGTCTTCTAAAAAGTTGATTTTCAGTAAAATAAGAAAAAAGTGTAATTTTTTTTCGATAAAGCTATTGACAAGTATCAAAAAGAGCTATATCTTTGCACCACAATTCGACGGAACGTCAATGCGGAAGTAGCTCAGTTGGTAGAGCGTAACCTTGCCAAGGTTAAGGTCGCGAGTTCGAGACTCGTCTTCCGCTCGAAATTTCAAGCTCCCTTGTGGGGCTTTTTTTTTCAGAAAGGATTCATCATCCGCCGGGGTGGTGGAACTGGTAGACACGCAGGACTTAGTTCTTTGACATTTTTGGTTTAATTTTCTTAATTTTGTGAATGTATAATACTTCACACCGTGGCAAGATATAAGTTTGATAAAATTTTTGAAGCGAATTTCATAGAAGTATGTAATAGCTCCATAAGTATGAATCAAGCCGCTATAAAATTGGGAATGAATTACAAAACACTCTGTTTTCATGCCAAAAGGCTGAATTGTTTTAAAGCAAATCAATCTGGTAAAGGCATTGTAAAAGTAGTGAAGCATAATGTAACTTCATTGACTGAGATATTTGAAGGTAAAGCAAATTATCAAAGTTATAAGTTGAAGAAACGATTGTTGAAAGAAAATATCAAAAATCATCAATGCGAAAGTTGTGGTTTAGATAAGTGGTTAGAAAATCCTATCCCACTCGAACTTCACCATATAGATGGCAATAGATACAACAATTCTCTCGAAAATCTTTCTCTTTTATGCCCCAATTGCCATGCACTTACAGAAAATTACAGAGCCAAAAATATCAGCAATTTGAGTGCCTCAATGGAAACGTTGAGAGTAGAATCGCTTAAATTCGGGGAAGCCTTATCAGAAACCTGATTGGTAATCCCGAGCCAAGCCCGCTAAAAGCGAGGAAGGTGTAGAGACTTAATAGGCGATACCTAAGTTTCGGCAACGAAATATGGTAAAGAGAAAGTCCAGACTACAAACTCACACTTGGTGAGGTGGTGAAAGCCATAGTTAGTAAGAAAATCCTGTGAGCCGAAACGCTCGTACGGGTTCGATTCCCGTCTCCGGTACAAATCTCAATAAAATGAGATAAATAAAGAGAATATAAATGTTTGATTATCAGATATTTATGTTCTCTTTTGTTTTATATTCTTATTGATATTTATCGTTGTTTTGCATAGAGATTGTAGAAAAATTGTAGAAATTAGAGAAAAATTTTAGTGTCACTTTTTTTCAGTGGTTTTGATTTGGGTAAAACCGTCTCAAAAAAAGTGTAAAAAATACAGCATAACCCCATTGTAGCTACAACACTAATACAAATCTGTGATGAGAGTAAACTTTACCTCTGATGATATAAAAGATTTCTTCTGAAAGTTCGGTCTTTACCATTTCCACAGAATAAATTTGATTTTTGATTAATTCATCTTTCGGAATCATACATCTTGCAAGAAATGGACAATATACTCTTTTTAAATCTCCTCTACTATTTACTACTAAAATAGAAAAAGGGTCAATAGTTATTCTCGGTTCAAAATGATTTGCCATGTTGATAAAAATTTAAGGGTAGCTTCGAACTACCCCATTTTATTGCTCTAACTCAAAAACCAACTTTCTTGTCCATGTTTCAGCACTGAAACCAAGCCATTGGTAAACTCAAAAGCATTTATCCCTCTTTCTAAGAATGTATCAATGTAACTACTCTTATTTACTCCTGTAAAAAGGTTATAGAGTTTCCAAAGCGAAATACTTCCATCTGTATTTCTACAAAATGAATCATCTCTGTAATAGTCTCTGGCAATAAACCCCGTTTGTGTATCGCCAAACAATAAGGCTGGTAGCTCTTTTTTTTGGTCTGAAGGTAGAAAAGGATAAAGCCTACACTTGCCAACTAAATGAGCAAATTGATTCTCTGAAAGACAATAATTGGTCAATTCTCCCATTGCTTTGAGGTATCTTTCTGCTTTAAAATCTGCTATTGTTTGCAGTATTCCTTCTGATAGCTCTTTGATAGACCTTACTTTTAAACTGGAGGTGTAACCATCAGACCAAACACAAAGATTAGTACAGACTTTATTCTGAAAACCGATAAAAATCTTGAAAACTTCTTCAGCCCCTTTTCTGCTATATAAGTTGTCTAAATTATAAGCCTTGACACCGCCAACAGAAAGTGTTAGTAAGTTTCCATCAATGGTTTCATGGATTGTTGGAATCTCTATTACAAAAGCCATTCTTTCATAGTATAGTGTTTGCTCATGTTCCAATAATTCTTTAGCTGGTTTGTATCGTGCTTCTGGAATTCTACCCTTGATAGGATGTGAAACCCTAATGCTTGGCATTAATATACTTTCCTTGGAGTAGAGGTGATGAACCACTTGTTCAACCGATTCAATGAAATCAATGTGAGAAATCAAAGGTTCATTATCCTTGACAAATACAGGAATGATGTGCTTTTGCTGCATTTCTTGAAGTGATACTGGAATTGTATTGGCTTCAATGAAGGGCTTTGAAGTCGAGAGAGTACTTCCAAAAATAGTATCTTCAAAATTGATGATAGGCTGTTTATTAACTACGGTGAGTTCCATTGGTAGAAAAAGTTTGAGGTGGTACATAAACTAATTGGCTCTTTCTGGTACTAAAATCCGCATTGTACTCTTTTTGGGTTGCAGTATCAAGCGACATGTACAATTCTTTCAAAGTATCTACATCTTGACAAGTATAAATCTGCTCTAAAAGGCTGTCAGTTTGAATGAAAGTATCTTCACTGTCTTGCACCTGTGCTTTGCCTTGATTACACCACACAGCTAAGATTTTGCCTGTTTCTTGACTAATTTGAAAGGTAGGTAAATCCATGAACAAACTGGTTCTATCTTTGGAAGCGGTAGCATAGTGCTTGACATCCAAGTCAAAAACCAGAGTAAACTCATAATCAGTAGAATCTCTCATAACTCCCTTTAAACCAACCTTTTCAGGTATCATTTTACCATTCTTTTCATTCAAGACATAATCTTGTTTAGTTCTGATAGTTGCAATGATGTGAGCTTTCGCTTGTAACATTTGCTGAATAAAAGCATTGTGTCTTGGAGTAAATTTACTCCAATTTGTAAAGCTGTTTCCTGTGAGTTTGGAATGTTCCTCAATGATGTAATCCCATTCAGGACTGATTCCATCAATGATTATGACCTCCATTTCTGCTTTGATACATACTTGGATGGCTTGAATGTATCTTTCGGGAGAGAATGGCGGCTCTAAATTGAGTACATTATAAGCCCCTAAGTGAGCATATAGGCTTGCTGAATTATTCTCAGCATCAATGACAGCGATTTTCTGCCAATTATTACATAAACCATGTGCCAAAAGGAGGGCTGAATAGGTTTTACCTCCACCAGCACAAGATTGAAGAGCCATTTTAATAAAGGCTTTTTTTCTTTCTGCTTGTTGTAATTGCATGATTGAAAATTGGTTAGTTTAAAAAAATAAAAAAGCAGTGCCGAATGACACTGCCCTTGATTGACATTTAGTATAATACTATGCAAAAGCTGGTTCTTGGTTTTGAAGTACCACTTCTTCCATAGAGCCATTTTCTAATGGAGAGTAATCATACCGATGGTGTCTTGTGATGACTTCCCCTGTTTCTGGAATTGTAAATTCATAAGGTTCACAGGCGGTTTTGACAATACTACCCTGCATTTCTTTTCCAAGCATTCTTTCAGCTAAAACCTCATTAAAGGTTGATGAAATCCAACATTTTCTGACTGTGGCATAATGTCTGCCAGTAACTTTCGAGACAACAAATTCCAAATCATCAGATTGGATTTCGAGGGCAATGTACTTTTTACCTTCTGTTGAGGTACGTTCTTGATAAGCTGTTACAGTTACCATGATTGATAAATTTTTTGAGTGAAGAAAACTTCTGTTATGCTATATAAATAGATAGTTGTCTTAGTTTTGATGCAGAAACTTTTGAGAAGATTATGAACATCTTAACAAGCAACGTGGTATTTATACACCATTCAGAGGGGATATAACTATATCGAAGGAAGGAGGGGTAGTTAGGTATAGATAGGTAAGCAGGGGTATATACATAAAAAACCTCAAGGAAAGTAATTTTATAATATCTTTGAGGTGATTTTGTAAAGTAAACTTCAAGACTGATTATATTTGATATGACCGACCCATCCAATACAAATACCCTTATATATAAATATATTGGTTCGGTTGATTACATTATTACCTATCCAATTAAATATAGATATATGGGGGGAAATGTATTGGTTGGGTATATTATTTAAGGTTGTATTTCTTTGAGGTATTCTCTAAAACCAAACATTACGAATTGAAGATTGCTTTATTTAGATGAATTGGATATTAAAACTATGCAATTTATCAGTTTTAAACCTTAGATTTAATTACGTTAATTAAATAGGTGATTTTTAACTTATATTGATTTAAGGTTTTGTTTGTTTAAGTGATTGAGCAAAAGAAAACGAGGAATATCTAACATTTCAAGAAATTTTAGAGGTGGAGCAACTTCATAGGTAACCGTCCACCTTTTAAACAAAATTCTTATTTATCATTACATAATTTTTAGGGGGTAAAATTAACTTAGGAAATCGTTGCTGAATTACCTACCCAAAAATCAAATGATGAAGTTCTGGTGACTACATCGTGCGGTATTAGTAGGTATTTCCATTGTTTACCTCCATTCTTTGCTGTGTACTTTGAAGCATATTCACAATATTTTTCAGCAGCCACTTTTTTAGCTAATACATCGGCATCTTTCATTTCGTTGGCAGCTTTAGCTTCAAGCATATAGATGGTATTAGCGGTTTCGACAACAAAATCGGGTTCATATTTTTTGGAGTTGTTATTCCAATAAATTCTGAACTGATTAGGGGCTGGCCTTAACCATTTGACCACATTTCGGTCATTTTCAAGCACATAAGCCATATCTTGCTCAGTTCTACTATCAAATTTATACTCAAAATGGCAAGCCTTCTCAAAGCCCCTAAATACATACTTCGGCACTAAACTCGTTGGTGTAATTATATCTCGATAATCTCTGTAACCTGAGTTGATGAGTTTTGAGAAATTCCATTGTTCGATTGCAACGAATGACAATACACGTGGTTCTTTATATTCTGGAATATGCAACTCGAAGTGCTGCTGCATCTGTGCAAAAATTCTGTCAGCAATTATTTGTTTAAACTGAAAAATCGCCTGCGAAACATCTTCGGGTTTGCTCATGTTTTGTTTGATTGCCTCATAGGCTTGAGTAGCCAAATGGTAAAGCAAATCGGCATTATCATCATAATCTACCTCCGAAAAGTCAAGTATCTTAGTAATAATCAATTTAATAGGATTACCATAAGAGCCGCTTGACTTTGCTCCGATAGTTTCTACTTGTTTATCTTTCAGACCTACTCTAATAATTTCTTGCTCTAAGGCTTGATAATTGAAGCCCGTAGTATCTAAGTCAAAATGTGTAAATTCGGCTCTTGCTTCGCCCTGCACCAAGTCCATTCTTGGTATTTCGATGATATTATTTTTGTACTCAGTTACCAATGTTTCGTAAATGGCTTGGGCTTCTTCCAAAATCTGCTCCTTAAAAATACTTTGTTGTCCTTGTGAGAGCCGCTGCTCAATGGCAACCATTACTTTTTCCTTTACTTCTTTTTTCTGCAAATCATCTACTTTTTTTACTTCGGGTAATGAATTAAAAGTTGGAATAGCCTCAATTATCGCTTTTTTAGCATCTAATGTGGTCTGAGCCTTTTGCTTAGCTGGCTGGTCTTGGATTTTATTGATACTGGCTTGCTCTTGTTCAAGTTTTAGTTCTAAAACAGGTTTTGAGGTAACCGCCTCCGTTTTATTTTGGAAATCTTCGTCGGCTATTTCCACAAAACTCATTTTATTCAACACCGAGTTCGGGTTTTGTGCTTCGGTGATGATAGCATTAAAGTTTTCATGGGCTATCACTGTCAATTTATCTACTTTATCAACACCTGTTCTTTTACCTTCGTATGGTAAACGAAGCCCCCTGCCAATCGTCTGCTCAATCAAAACGGCTGCATTAGCAGCACGAAGTGGCACAATCGTGTAGAGGTTTGTTACATCCCATCCTTCTTTGAGCATATTGACATGAATCACAATTTCAATCTCATTATCAGGGCTTTCTAAGGCTATAAATTGTTTTTCGACATCTTCTTCTTTTCGGGTTGAGGAATCAATTTGTAATGCCTTGCCTTTGTATGCTCCACGATAAAATTCATTGGAGTTAATAAAGTTATAGACTTCTTTGGCGTGTGAAATATCTTTGCAAACTACCAAAATAAAGGGTTTTACCAATTTTACCTCGTTGGTACGGGCATAAATCTCTAACTCAATTTTGGTGTCTTCGTGTACGCTTATGGCATCTTCCAGCTTGATAATCTCTATTTCTTTATCAGTAAGATTGGTTTTATCAAAGTTTTTGCGAGTTGCAATGGCAGGATTTTTTACATACTTGCCATCGGCTAAAGCTTTTGCTAATGAATATTCATAAACAACATTCTTGAAAGCATTGCCTTTTTCATCTATTGGTGTGGCCGTAAGCTCAATACCCAACACTGGTTTTAGCTCATTGATGGCGTTTTTTGAGGCATCGGCATGGTAGCGATGGGCTTCGTCCATCAAAATAACTAAGTCATCTAATTTTGAGAGGTATTCCCAATAGGATTGACCTAAGTATTCTGACAATCGCTTGATTCGGGGAGCAAGACTAACCCCATCTTTTTTAGTGCCTTTATTATCGGAATTGAACTTGGCAATATTGAAAATATTGATTCGTATTTCGGCATCGCTGAAAAGATTACCTTGTTGGGCATAGTTATCGCCTGTGATGATTACAGGCCGATTATGCACAAACTCCGAAATACCATTGAACACATATTTATGGTAGGCAGGATTCCCAAAATCTTCGATTAGCTTGTCATAAATCGTAAGATTGGGAGCCAGAATGAAAAAGTTTCTGATACCTTTTTTTAGGTATAAATAAGCTATGCAAGCCCCCATTAAGCGGGTTTTGCCTACACCCGTGGCTATTGAGAAAGTGATGGAAGGAAAATCTCGCTCAAAATTAGTACAGGTAGGATACAGCTCTTTTACTTTGCTTAGTTCAGCTTTTAAGAAATCAGTGGCCGATTCTGTATCTGCTTTTTTTAAAGCTAATGTATCTGATAGGTGAGCCACTATATCGAGCGAATCTTGTAGTGGCTCACGTAGTGATAGGCGTTGTTTTATATTGTCAGCTATTGTATTCATTTCTGTCTTCAACAAGATTTTAGAGATTGTGCTGATTTACAAGATTTTTTGATTTGTTATAAACTCTTTTGAATTCGAGGCTTGTTTTGCCAAAGTTTATCAGTAGCCCATCAGCAATATGATATGCTTCTAAATAATTGATTGCTTGTGCTTTGTGAGCATCGTCTAATTCTGAAACCGCTTTGAGTTCGACCATAACGGTATTCTCTACAAAAAAATCTACTCTACGAGTACCTACATGCTCTTCTCTATAAAAAATATTCATTTCTTTTTCTCTTTCATAAGCAATACCAAGATGATTGAATTCAATGGCTAATGCACGCTGGTAAATGACTTCTTGAAAGCCATTTCCTAAAATACGATGAACTTGCATAGCGGCTCCGATAATTTTGTGAGTCAAATCATTAACTTCCATTGTTTTCAATAAGGTTTTACCGATGAATTGGATTTATAGATAACATTAGTCGAAAAGTGATAGCGTATCATTATTTTTCTTCTTTACAGTCTTGTCTTTATCCAAAATCTGTTGAACACTCACATCTTCAATATCTTGTTGGTCTTGTAAATCAAGTGAATCCTGTTCAGACGACGTTGGCATATTGATAATATTGAGGCTGTAATCATCTCGCCCAAACTCACACCTGCCCAAGAGCATTTGTGGGATTTTCTTGATGGTAATATTGCCATATTTGCCTTGGCAAGCACCCTGAAATGCTTTGCAACAAATAAGCAGACTCTCGCCCGTTTGCATTTCGTCGTGGATAACCTCTAAAGCCTCTACCGTAAGAAACTGCGTAGTAGTAAAGATATAATCATGCTCCGATGATTTGCCTTGTTTCCAGTAGGTATGCTCATCGGGTTGGTATTTGAAGCCCTCTTGCTTTGCCATGGCAGCCGCCAGCATATCGGCGTTGTACTCTTGGTTGATAACCAAATTGCCAAATTTATCTTGCTTTAATAAACTTGGAGCAAGTGTATAAAACTTGAAACCTCCGCCACCGTTCCATTCGATGGCTTTGCTGATACCTCCTTGCTCGCCATCTACTACGGCTTTTAATCTTGGAAAACAATGGGTTTTGGCATGTTCGCCTAATTCTATACCTATGTACTTTCTACCCATTTTGTGGGCTACGGCTGCTGTTGTACCACTGCCAAGGAAGGAGTCAAGGACAATATCACCTTTATTGGAAGCTAAATAAACCACTCGTTCAATCAGTTTTTCTGGTTTGGGAGTAGCGAAAATATTTATATTGTTAAATATTTTAACTTCTCTTTTTGCATCTTGATTATCTCCAACCTCCACTCTTTGCCAAATAGTTTTTGTTACTTTTCCATCTTTTACATCTGACAAAAAGCGTTTTAATCGAGGCATCCCTTGACCATCTTTACCAAACCAAATTCTATTATCATTTACTAATTCTTCAAATTTTGTTTTTGAAACTACCCAGCAACGAGAACTTGGGGGATTATATGACTTTCCAGCAGGTGTAATAATAGTATAGTCATTATTTTTTGAATAAGTCTTTACTGAAAGATTATCTGACGCCCATACACCTCTTGGGTCATTATCAGGGTTTTTGTATATACTATTCATTTCTTCAGTTCGTGACAACAAATTTGGTCGCCAAGTTTCCTTATTTTTGGCATAAACTAAAATATGGTCATGACTATCTGAAAACCATTTTGCATCATTTTGTGGAGCATATTTTTTTTCCCAAATTACATTGCTTACAAAATTTTTTCTTCCAAAAACTTCATCACAAAGTACCTTTAAGTAGTGGCTTTCGTCATCGTCTATACTTATCCAAATTGAACCGTCATCTGTTAGTAAATTTCGTAAAAGTGTCAATCTTGGCTTTATCAAATTCAACCAAAGAGAGTGTTCAATGCCATCATCATAATGTTCAAAAGCATTTCCTGTATTGTAAGGCGGGTCTATATAAATACACTTTATTTTACCTGCGTAGTCTTGTTCGAGAGCTTTGAGGGCAAGTAGGTTATCGCCGTGTATGAGCATGTTTTCGGTATTGGGGTCGCCGTAGCTATACTCGGGGTTTTCTATCAAAATACGAGGCTCCAGCTTGGGTTCTTCGCCTTTGCCAATCCAAGTGAGTTCGAGTTTTTGTAAGGGTTTATTTTTAGACATGGTTTTGTAATTTCTTTAGAGTTTCCACTTCCACACAGTTAGGGCAATTTTTGCTAAGTCACGGCTTCGTTGCTCAATAGCAGCAATATTCCATGGTTCTTCCCTTTGTTTTATATCACGTGCCAAGGCACTTGAGCTGGTATATTCAGCTTTTTTTACTTCAAATGGTTTCTGCCCGAAAGAACTATTCGCATTAGAGCTATTGAGGCTGAGGTTACCGAGTGTATTTACGATAGTCGGCAGATTCATATTAGTGGCATCTGCACCTAAATAGGTTCTCCAATGGGCTTCAAGGGTTTGGGGTAATACATGCTCAATAGTATGAATGGTTGAGTAGTCGGGCAACTCCCCAAAAGCTTGCATTTGCTTGTCCACTTCTTGTAAGACCAATCTCGAAAAATTGAGTTCTCGGGGGTTATACACTTCTTTTGTCAGGAAGGCATCTTCAAATAGTTGGTCAGCTACCCACAGTTGTTCGGTTTGTACTTGTGTCTGAAATGCTCTTACTTTATCTGGTTCGTTGATAATTTTATCAAGCAACGAAGGGAAGAATGTATCATATTTGGTTACTGCCAAAGAGGTTATTTTTCTTCTTACCAACAAAACGTAAGTTTCTCTTAGTAAGGCGATTGTATCTTGCAGGGTAATTGCATCATTTTCAAGAGATTTCAACAGAGCCATCAGAAACGGGTAGATAGAGGTCATATTAGTAGCATTAATGGCTATTAATAGTTGCTTTATCTCGTTTGATTGTGGCGGATTTTGTATTGGTAGTCTAATCTGATTATAGACTTTAGTGTAATCAAAAATCTTATTAAGGGTTTCTTTGGCTGATTCGGCGGTCAAACGCTTATTTTTTGTTTTGTAGTGTACATACATACGTCGCTCTCTCCCTACTCTTTTCTTTTCACCAATAGAAAATAGGTCACGGAGGTACTCTTCAAAGTTATCTTCACCAACGGCTCTTCTGGCCGCAAGCCACTTTTCGTTATGCAGCTTTTCATGCTCGTTGGTTGCTTCGTTGGTAAGTGGTCGAAAGATGTAATTACACAGCAATTCGGATGCTGAAAGCGGCATACCTGCATCATTTAAGCTTTCAAAAATAGCTTGGGCATCGTCTTTGTTTTCATCTAAAGGAATCCAGACAATTTTCAAAGATTTTATCAATGCCTGATAAAGCTGCCAAAGTTGAGGTACATCATAGTTTTTAATGTATCGGCTCACATACTTTACAAAAGAATCAATTTTATTCTCGTTGGCATCATAGAGCAATTGGTCATTAGCCAGAAATGGGCTATTGGGGTTTTCTCCAAATACTATCTTATAAGTGGGTAGGCGGTCTCCTTTGGTACTAAAAACTTTGAGTTTTAGGTAATCATCATTACCCGAAACTCTATTAATCAATAAGTTATCTAATTCTGCAACATATCTTTGTGCATCAGCCGAAAGATGGGTTTTTCCAACTAACAATCTTTTTATCAGTGCCAAGAATAGATAAACGGTAGTGATGCGTTGTTGCCCGTCAATAACCAAAAATCTTTTTAGCGTTGGGTGGTCGCTTATCTTTTCGAGTACCACAATAGGGCCAAAGAAATGCTCTTCTTGTTCAAAATTATTATCTTCGACCGTTTCTATGATTTCATTCTGAATATCTTCGAGGAGTTTTTTCCACTGGCGTTGTTCCCAAGCATATCCTCTTTGAAAAAAAGGTATTTCATATCTTACATGAGTTGAGAATAGGTCTTCAAAATTGCGGTTTAGTACACTTTCGGTTGGCATATAATCGTTAGTAATTTTAGGAGAAGTTCAATTAAAAAGAGTTTTATTTTTAATCTGTTTAAATGATAATTTATTACTTAATACGTGTCAATTAAATGGCTCATTATCAATGTATTAGTGTGTTTTATTTTGAATTTTAATTTTCATTTAATTTTTTTTTGCCAAATTATAAGTCTTTGTTTTTTTCAAACCACTACTATAAATTAATTCCTCCTTTTCCATTCTAACTAAACATTTTCGTATATCTTCAATGGGCAAATCGGCTAATCTTTTTTGAATATCAGCACTTTTGCTATTTGGATATATTCGTAAGTCTTCTTCTATCAATGCTTTTAATCTGTGAGGCTCTATAATTTTTAGAGTAGGCTTAACGTTGATTTTTGCACTCGAAATGAGTTTCGGATTAATTAAATATTCTGTCCCTTTCTTGATTCCTCTTGTAATTAATATCGCTTTTTCTACTAACTTACTAACGTATATTCGTAGTCTGTCTTCATCGCTGAGTTGTAGCTCTTTGGTTAAATTAGTAGTCAAAATCTTTTTGTGTCGTGCGACAATCCCTAAAACGATGAACTCTTTCTGCGATAATTGATAATTTTTAGCAATAAAGTCAATCAGTAAGACAGCCTCCTCGTCTAATATTTTTGAATATTGTGTAACCGTTGTTGTATTGAAGTCTGAATAAACGACAGGAAACGATTTAGCATCCCGACCAGCTATTTCGTAGATAAGGTCATAGCCGCTACCTTCACCTTCCATGAGTTTAAGGTCATGTAACAGCCTAATTAAATGTGGATTTCTCCTACTTGTAGTATGCAGTATATTATCTTTTGTAATACCTAATGGTAATCCTCCAGGGTTGATAATTTCTAATCTATCGGGAAAAATTTTAATAAAAATATCACCCGAAATAGTATAACTCTTGTGGGCAATAGCATTGATAAGTAGCTCTCGGATTAATCGTTCGTCATAATGTCTAATCTTATTTCTAAATAAACCTTGAGGGAATTCATCAAAATAAGTCAACTCAATCGCTTTTTTCTCAATGTCTAACAATAATTCTTTAGGGTTTTTTGAATAGTCGTTCCATTCTTCTTTTCTTACTTTTTTCTCTAAATCATCATAAACAATATATTGTACAGTCAAAGGATAAACTATACGGCTCCGTTGCGTAGCATCCCCCAGCCATAAAACTCCAAGATTTGTCAATGAATTATTTTGAACAAGATTATAGTGTTCGGCGATTTCAATGTCTGACTTTTCCTTAACGATTTCCTTCACTCTATCAGAATTTCTAATTTCATTAGCAAGCCATTCCAGATTCCCAAAAGGAATATTTTGTACAGGAATATTCCGAGGCTGTAATTCCCATTGAAACGCATCTTTCTCACTTGCAAGCCGAACTATATCTTCGCTTCTTACAGGTTGACATTGGTCACCAATTCTAACGTATATTTTGCCTTCTGATGTAGTTGCAATTGACTTTAAAGTTGGTTGTACTATAATTGTAAAATACTCGCCACCATTTGCATGAGTTTCAGTATCACTTAAAACCAATCCAACATTAAAACAAAGTGAGCGAAGGCGTGTTATAGTTTTATTAGTTATCTCAGAAGTAACTCTCTGGTCTTCAGGAGGAGTTAAGGTTTTATCCTCTATGCCAATCATAATTTTACCACCCTGTGCGTTAGCTAAGCACACACAAGTTGTAGCAAGTTCTTTAATACCGCTATCTCCAGAAGTGATTTTTCTAAGGCTTTTATATTCAACAATAGTATTTTCTGTTTGCATTTATACGATTCTCCATTTTATTGTGAATAACTCATTTTGTACAACCTTTTGGTTTAGCTTTTTTTCTACATCAGATAATAAATTTTCTTTTTTCTCATCAATATCATCTTGGGCCGAGAAAAGGGTCTGTCGCTTTTCGTTACGCTTTTTCTCTAATTCTTTTATATGTCTTTGAGCCTTTACTTTAGCTTCTAAACTCAGAATTTTCTTTGCTTCAGCTTTCCGTAGCTTTATTTCGGCATCAATATCTTTGATTTCCTTCTCCAGACTAATCTTCATGTCATCTGCCCACTGGTCGAGTTTGTCCATTTCTACATCAAAATAATCTCGATTACGGGTAGCATTTTCTGTAATTACTTTCTGTTGCTCACCAAAAATTATTTCTTTAGCTGTGGTCATTACACTCGCTTCAATTTCAATTTCTTGGTTCTCATAACCATATAATGAAAATAATCGTTCGGCTATTTCAGTTTCTATTACTTCTCCATCATCAGTAAAACAAGCCAATAACAAGTAGTCCTCCTCTTCAAATGAATGTATAGCTATGTGCTGTACCTGTAACCATCCTGAATGACCGATATATTTTTCCAACAAAGTTACCTTAGTAGGTGTATTCGTATAGTCAAAAATAACTTCTTTTGCTGGAGTTACAGTATTTTTACAAGTATTTAAAATTCGCTGTGCTAATTTATGCCCGATTCTATAAATATTAGTATCATCAGGAATGATAATGTCTGATTTTTTTTGCCCATCTTCGGGTCTTAAAATCATATATGGCCCCTGATGAATATTTTCACTCGGAAATGGATTTTTCAGTAAACTAAAAGAGTAATCATCCTCAGAAAACGAGGCAGTATCTTTCAGAAAGTATTGTGTAATTTTCCATAGTTTTTGCTCAAAAGCATTCAAATATGCTTTGGTTTTTGCAAAATCTACTCGTAACTTTTCTCTTACGGCTTCATCAAAATTCTCCAATAAAGTAGAACGAACAGCTTGCATTCTTTCTGAAATCTCAGGTCTGAGTTCATGTTGCAATTCATCAAATGCTCTTTTTATTTCATCGGTTGTTCGACATTCATTATAGATTTGTGCTATTCTTTTTTCAAAATCTACACCATTTCCTATAGCACCGAGTACCTCATCGCTGGCACCAAATACTCCATCAAAAAGTCTGAATTTCTCGGCCAATAGCTCATAAACTCTTATATCGGCGGCATTAGCTTTATTTAAGAAGTTTACTACTACTACATCAAACTTCTGCCCATATCTATGGCATCTACCTATACGCTGCTCAATCCGTTGTGGATTCCAAGGTAAGTCATAATTAACAATGAGTGAACAAAACTGGAGGTTTACTCCTTCGGCAGCAGCTTCGGTGGCAATCATGATGGTTGCTTCATCACGAAAATAATCAACTATTGCTGCACGCTTATCAGCCGTTGGAGAACCTGTTATCTTATCTGTACCTTTGTGTTCGTTTAGCCAATTCTTATAAATTTTATTTGATTTCGCATCATTATTCATGCCATTGAATAATACTACTTTTCCATCATAACCCCTTGATTCTAAAATACTTAATAGGAAATCTTGGGTACGTCGAGATTCTGTAAATATCAATGCCTTTTGGTTTGCACCTAACTGTTTTAATTGCTGAAAAGCTTTATCTAAAGCTGTAAATAAATGCTCTGCTTTGGAGTTTTTTTCAATTGTTTGAGCCAACTCTCGAAACTTTTTCAAGTCCTCGACTTCTAATCTAACTTGTATCAGGTCTTCTTCTGAAAGCGGTTCATCTTCAAGGGCTACATCTTCATCGCTTATCCACTCATCTTGAACTTCTTCAAATGTTTCGTAGTCTTGTTCGATATTTGTAATTATATCTGTTTCATTTTTTTCAATTATATTCTCCAATCTTTTTACCAAGGCATCCAATGTTCCATAGATTGCATAGGTCGATGACGCTAATAATTTCCTTAAAATTAAGGTCATTAGTTGTCTCTGTCCATTTGGTAGAGCATATAGTTTGGGTCTTTGTAAATATTCGGACACCCATTCATACAAAAGTTGTTCTTCATCGGTTGGATAAAACTCCTCTCGAATGGCTTTTCTTTCAGTATAGTTTATATACTCTTGAACCTGCCTTCTTAATGTTCGCTTACATACAGGCTGGAGCCGATTCTTTAGTTCGACGAAATCCTCTTCTTCAACTTGGTGGCTGTATTGGCTTTTAAAACTCTTTAAATCTCCGAAGACATACTCATCAATGATGCTGACTAAACCATAAAGCTCTAAAATCGAATTTTGCAGTGGTGTTGCGGTAAGTAAAACTTTTTTTCTTGGTAAAAGGGCATTTTTTATAGCATTACCTATAATATTAGATGATTTGTAAACATTTCTAAGTCGGTGAGCTTCATCAATAATTACTAAATCCCAAGGAGTTACCTCCAAATAAGCAGATTTAGACTTAGCAAATTGATAAGAACATATTACAATACTATCTTTTTGATTAAATGGATTAAGATTTTTATCCTTGATATTTTGGTTAAAAGACTTCGTTTCTAAAATAGTAGATGTGAGAAAAAATTTATCCGCCAATTCCTGACTCCATTGCTTACGGAGGTTTGAAGGGCAGATAATTAATAGTTTTCGTTTTCTTTCAGCCCATTGTTGCGATAATATTATACCCGCCTCAATTGTCTTACCTAAACCAACCTCATCAGCTAAAATAGCTCCATTGGAAAGTGGTGATTGGAAAGCAAATAATGCCGCTTCTACTTGATGTGGGTTCAAATCTACCTGTGCATCTTGCAGCGATGCGGTAAGTTTACCTATATCATTCGACGGTAGCTGCCTTGTAAGTTCGTGAGCAAAGTATTTTGCGTGGTATGAGGTAATATCCATTTGGTCTTTTAGCATTTATTTAAGAAAGATACAAGATTCTCAAAATAAGGTATGTATTGTGATAAAATAATGATTATGCAAACTTATAATGGAAATGATGTGTAAAAATACAATAGAACTTAATTTATAATCCAATTTTAATTTGTTACACTCTACATCTTCGTAAATATTTATAACCATTTCATAGAAGACTAATTCTTAAAAAAGTAGTAAAGAGCCTCAACTTCTATTTTAGATTATTAGTAAAATTGTACAGTCGCTGCTGATGTTTCCAATAGAATAAGTAAACATTCTATTAATTAGTATATTGAAAATATTAATATCTATCTTTAATTCAGTCGTAATTCATACTTTATACTTTCGATAAACTATCTTAGATTGATATTCAAGGGTTTTTAAGTTTGTAACCCGCCCAATCAATATAGAATTAATAAGAGGCTATACTTCATGCAATTAATATTAAAATCCTAACCCTCATATCAATATTATGATACACAATCATACCCCTAAAATGAAAAAAAACGCCCGTGCAGGGAAATACACAGGCGTTGATTTGTAGGGGTTAAAAAGGTAAAGGTTCATCATCATTAGTTTCGCTACTATCACTAATAGGTTCTGCCTTTTTGATGAGATTCAGCTTTCGGAGTGTAAGGTTATTAAAATACCTTCCACCAGATTTCCGTGCTTTTGCAATTGCCTCAACCTCTACTTCATTGTTTAGCCGAATGAGGTCTTTATCAATTTTGTCATTCCACACTTCAATCACAACACATTTGGGGAAATTCCCACGTTCATATTCAAGCAAAAACTCCATTTTTTTGCTCTTTTCACCATTATACTCTACCAGAGTTTCGGTGAATGTTTCTACGATAAATCCTTTAAATTTTATTTCCATAATTTTAATTAATTTTTTGTTTTAATAAATAAACTGTTTTTACACCACTATTTACATTTTTATCAAGATAGTAGTCAACGCCATCGGCGATTTTAATAGTAGTCTTGTTTTTGATAATGTCATCTAATCTGTCTCTAATTGTATTATCAGAGCATTCATAGATAGCCTTAATCTGAGAAAAAACCTCTTTTTGGGTGTACTCCTTTCCCGAAATCATAAATTCTCCTAAGGTTTTTACTATTTGTTCCGTACTTGCCTTGAGCCTTCTGTCAGCTACTACTTTTTTAATTTCATGCTCTTTAGCAATCCTCAAAGAATTTTGAATATCATCAAATTTTAGGTGTAATGCTGATGGCTTCGCTATGCGTCTGGTCTTAATAAAGTCCAGTTTAATGAGGTCTGTTGTATCTTGACTTCGATTTTTTTCAAAACCAATGCTCATAACTGTTGATGCTTTATTTACCGACTCAGTGCCTAAATTACCCCTTGCTTTATCAGAAAAAGGGTTCTCATGAATTACTAATAATAATGTTACATCATTATCTTCGATGAGATTACCCAAATAGTCTGTCAATTCCATTGTTTGTTCAACATTGTTGAAGTCTCCTATGAAATCACTCAGTACATCCAACACAATAAATAGGTGATTTAAAGTACCTTTTCTCAATCCTTCGATATAGTTTCTAATGGCATCCATTCTCTCCTTACGAAGAACCTTTTTGACACTGCTAAATCTAATGAGTGGGCTGGTAATACTTAAATGAGATTGTGATAATATACGTTCGATTGCTTCGGGAAACTCATGTACTGTGTTTCGCTCAGTATCTATGTAACAAACTGTTATATCTTCACCACAAGCCTTTTTTAATCCTGCAAATTCATAAGTCTGACTGAGTAAAATACTACAAATATTTTCGGCTAAACGAGATTTATGCGACCCTTGTTTACCCTGTAATATATTGATAGTACATTTATTGATGAGGGGTAAACCATTCAGTTCAATTAAAGTATTCGGAATCACGATTCCATTACTTATTTGGTCTTTGATATGTTGTTCGATTTCGATTAAATCGCACATATATTTTGTAAATTAATTTGACCAATCCACTATGCTGATATATAAACTTTCGTATTTAAAATTTGTATAAACCCTTGCTTAGCCCTGTGTGTAAAATTATTTATATCTCATGCTGATATAACCTAATTCAATCTTATATACACTTTTAGGTTTTGCGTTATACAATCTAATTCCTTATCCCCACGCGTGTAAATACAGGACTTGGAGTGTTGACTTAAATACAATTACTTGTTATATAGTGTAATATTGATAGTGGATGGGTCGAATTCGTTGTTATTTACTGTAATAATTGATGGTCAATAATTTAATTACCTTCTCCAACCACTTTATTCCTTTCTCGGTAATCAATACTTGGTCTCTTCTGATGTACCCATGACCAACATAAATATCTTTTGTGTGTTGTTCAAAGTAGCCTGCCAGTACAAACTCTAACGACGCCGTTGTACCACTGATAAAATTATATCGTCTCAAAAAGCCGAATAATTGTTTTTGTTGCAAATTAAGAAGCTCTGCTGCTTGTTTTACTGTGTATTTTGTCATTGTAAACTCTTTTAATAATATTTGTTTTGGTTGCTCTTTTTTCCTCAATAAGCCAGTTGTCAATATCACTTTTAATAAAAAGTAACCTTTTTGATTTTTTAAGGAATGGAATCTCTCGACGAGACACATAACTATAGATGGTCTGCTTGGCAAGTTTTGTATAAGATGCTACTTGCTCTATTGTCAAGTATTCTCCATGAGAGGATATATCAGGGTCTAATTTTTGTCGTAAATTAAACTCATTGCGAACTGCAACATTCACTGCATCTTGGATGAGTGTTTGGAGTTCCGAAGGGGTGGTGATAATGACACCATTTACCATATTTTATTTACCGTTTGGTTTTGGTTTTCTCAAACGACACAGTAAAATTAGGTATGATTGATAGTAGAAAAGAAATTAAAATTTGGGACTTTTTTTGTTGATTTGTGGCAACTTTTATCCCATTGATTATCAGTTATTTACGAGAAGGTTTTAGCCATTTTTCGACCATTTCAACTTTGTCAGATGTTTTTGGGAATTTGTGACCGGTTAATTCATAAATGTCAGTGAAGAAATTTAATATTTCTCTTTCAGAAATACCCTTAGCTGTCGAGAATGCGGTTTTTGTATTTATAAAAGTAAAAAACTGCTGACAAAACTGATGGTTTGTATTTTCTTTAACATATCTAGGTTCAATATCAAGAGTATCTAACATATTGTCAAAGGATTCGTTGAAAAAAAGAGAAAGTTTGACTTTTTCACGGAGTGAGATATTTTCATACTTATCAAAAATATCAATTTTCACCTTTTTTATGCCCCCTTTTTCATCATTTAATTCCAAAGAAATTTTTTTTATCAAATATTTTGGATAACTATTTGTTACCATTACAGATATTGAATCACTACTATCGTCTTCTTGTATTTCTTCTATACCCAGCTCTTCATCGACCATTTCTTGAAGTAAACACCTTAAATTAGACAACTGACTTCTAATCTTAGAAGTTTTACCAGAATTTTGAAACCTTGGTTCAGTTTTGCTTTTCATCCCGAATAGTACTATTAGAGCAAGTTCAATCTGATGGGTTGATAAGCTTATTTTATTTAATATTATATTAAGGGTATTAAATTTTTCTTCAGAAATTGCCAGTTTATTTATTGTATTGAAGCGTTTACCTAATTGTTTTTTTATTTTTAAAACGGGAAACATCTTATCCAATAATTCGATAATATTATTACTGAAGGGAATTAATACTATAGGATTTGATTTTTTTTCAAAAAATTCCTTGATTTCTGAAGGAGTAATATCACCAAGAGAATAATATACCTCTTGAAATACAAATTTTGGACTACTCGTTTGGCTTTCTTCCATTGTTAGTAAAGCTTAGTCAAAAGGAGTAAATTAATAATTAGGTATTGCATTAACGGCTTTTCTTTTCATATCATCGGCTATTCTTACATACTTCATTGTATGTTTTAATGATGTGTGTCCCATAAGTTTACTTATTGTCGCAATATCACTCCCATAATAAGATAACAAAGTACCGAATGTGTGTCTCGCACAATGAAATGTAATATGTTTATCAACACCTGCGGCTTTTGCCCAATTTTCAAGATTTTTAATTGTTGCGTTATGGCTTGGCAAATTAAATACGAATTCGTCATCTTTTCCACGTTTAGGTAAATATTTCTTTGCATTTGCATTCAAAAATAGATTGACCGTTACATCTGTTTTGGCTTGATTCATTTGTAACGAATCGCCTTTAATATATTTCCATTTCAGTGCTTTAATATCAACAAAACGTAATCCAGTATTACAAGCAAATAAGAAAGCATTCTTTACATTCTCATTACCACAATAGCTTGCTGTCAATAATTTTAACTCATCAATATCTAATACATCTTTTTCAATACTTTTTTCTTGCTTTGTATTCTTTATGTCTTCTGCTGGGTTTTGCTTGAAGATTCTATTCTTACCTTTACTCGAATAGGTTATAAATTTTTTGAATCTTGCAAAATAGCTTGAGGGACTTTCTCCATTTAGTCTCTTATCAAGAAATTCTTTGAATTTTAGGCAAAGAACTTCATCAACTTGTTTGGTATTTAACGGTGGGGGAGCAAACTCTTTAAAAAGATTGTAAACGGCTACCATTACCCGTTTATCTTTTTTATCATAAGCCTTAATGTAGTTAGCAAATAATATGTAGAAGTCTTGGCTTTTGTTTTTTCGTTGTTGTATTGCATCATCAATCTCACCAGTAAACAGTTGAGTTTCTCTGAGGTTTCTCAATGCTTCGACTTTAATTTTAACTTCTTTATTATGGTCTCTTTCGAGTAGCCCTTTAGGTTTTTCAAAAATGAACTCGTTGGTAGATTCCCAAGTTCTTTTACCATTCTGAAACCAGACAAGGTATAGTCTTTTTTTGTTGTCAGAGGTTGCTTTCTCTTTTATAAGAACTCTTTGTTTTGTACTTCGATTTTCCATATCTTCAATAAAAATCAAAGATAGAAAAAGTTGTAGAAATATAATAGATTGTAGAAAAATTGTAGAAACTTATTTTTATATTATAGTTAAATATTTGATTATTAAGTGTTTATGTATAAATATAGATTCCCGTCTCCGGTACAAACGCATAAGTAATTGTCTACCAATTATTTATGCGTTTTTTGTTTTTAACAAACCAACTCCCTAAATATTCTGTACTGAAACTTTGAGTCACTTTGTAGGTCATGGTAGCTCATCGCAAATTCTGACGGATTGAGTATAAATTGTGTTATCGAAATCGTTTTGAGTTTATCGTCTCGGTTCATCTTTATGCCATTTCTACTATCTTCTTTACCGCCAAAATGATGGAAATCCATGATTGTGGTTGGGTTGGATTCGTTTTCTAAAAACTCGTTGAACCATTGCTGACGTTTTTCGATTATTTCGGGAGAATACAAAGTAGCCGACGACCAAATCTGTGCGGCTGATTCATCAATTCTTTGGCAGAATATTTTTTCAGCATTCCAGCGTAGTTCATAAATACTGAGGTTTGCCGATGTTTCTATGATTATTAATGTAAAAGGTTCGATTCCCTCAAAATTATATCCATTGATAAAATCACTGACAGATTCAAATTCAAAAAAGTCAAGAATAACCTTGCCCCTACTTTGGCGGTAAGGCGGCTGGGGTATGTGTTTTATAAATGCTCCGTTTAGCAAACAAAGGGTGTATTCTCCGCTGCTGGCAATCCAAGTACCTGAGCCTTGCGGGTCTTTCGGAAAAAATACGTTTTGACCATTAATGTTATATTTCTTTGGTGGAATCGCTGCCTCACGCGAAACCGCCTCGTCTCGGTTGGAGGTCAGGATGAAACCGTTATTCTCGGTTGGAATATAAGTCAGAACACACAT
>JALOLV010000194.1 GCA_025455785.1 Spirosomataceae bacterium
CACAGTCAGAAGTATAAGAGGTGTCGAAATAGGCACACTTTATAACCAAAACAATGGCGATATGACGGGCCTCCAGACATCAGGATTTCTGAATCTTACTAAAGGCAGTGTAGTTGGGTTTCAGAATTCGGGTATTACCAATATTTCGGGAGATGTAAAAGGACTACAAAATGCAGGCATCAGCAATCACGCCAAAACATTGGTCGGTTTGCAGGTTTCGGGCATTGCCAATACTGCAAAAGAGGTAAAAGGCGGACAAATAAGCGGATTTTTTAATATGGCAACCACACTTAAAGGCCTACAAATAGGCTTGGTAAACTATGCCGACTCGGTAGAAAAAGGGGGCGGGATTGGCTTGCTGAATCTCTACAAAAAAGGCGGATACCGTGAAATTGAAGTTTCGTTTGCCGATTATCAAAACATCGGTTTGAGCCTAAAGACTGGCACAAAAAGTATTTATTCAATCGTTACGTTGGGTTATAATTTTACACCAGAAACATTATTAATAAGCGGATTTGGGATTGGAACTTTAAGAGAACTACGCCAAAATTGGTTTCTTAAACCTGAGCTTATTGTGTATAATTACAACGAAGATGATTTTAAGTTTAGAGCAGTTTCAAATTCTACTCATCTCAAAATCGGGATTATGCGAAGTGTAAATAACCTCGGCTTTACCCTTATGCCGAGTATTTATTACGCCAATATCTCGAAAAATCTTGAAGGAAGCCTAACCGAAATCAGTCGAATCAAGCCATTTAGCCAAACCAAAAACGGTAGATTTGGCTTTGGACTAAGTCTCGGAATTGCATTTTTGAAATAGGCTGGTTTTTATTTATTCTGACAAAAGTTTTTTTAGTATTCCAACTTTTTGACGGTGCTGTGAATCATACTATTGAAATTTAATTCAGATTCAAAATTATGAAAAAGTTACTTTTAGTCATGCTGGTTTTAGTAGCCGCTTGGTCTTGTGAAAAGGAGGATTCGGTTGTATCAGAAAAGAAAGCAAAAGTTCAAGCCCAAGATTGTGTCGAAAAACCCAAAACTGATGTAGTCTGTACTGCCGACTACAACCCCGTTTGTGGTTGTAATGGCAAAACCTACGGCAATGCCTGCACCGCAGCAGCTATGGGTATCAGAGTTGTATCTACGGGTGAATGTCCGAAATAATCCAGATTTGTACCCACAAAGAGGCTACTTTAACTATTAGAGTAGTCTCTTTTGTTTTGAAGCTACTCCAATGCTAATTACTTATAGACATCGAAATAAATCTTTCTTTTTGGTGCAACTTTATTTAAATCTTTAGAAATCCGTTTTCATCCATTACTAAAATCTGGTCATTATGCTTTAGTTATTACATTTGTGATAGTAAAGCAATAGTAGTAATTTTATATGAGCATGTTTGGTTTATTACATGAGCCTTGTAATAAATTATACTCCCCAATGTACCAAAAAATATGACAAGAAACGAAAGTAATGACCCCAGAAGTGCCATATATGAAGTAGTAATGAAATATATGGAAGGTCTCCAATTTGAAACTCAAAATATTGATTATAGCAAACTTGACAAACACAAAAGGTCTGTCGAAACTTTAGCAGATATTAGTAATTCGTCTATTCAAATATTTGATTTGAATGAAAAGAGAATCGTGTTTTTCTCAAAAAACTATGCCAATCTTTTGGGCTACGACAAAGCAGAATTTGAAGCACTAAATTACGCATTCTTCGAGGCTAAAATCCATCCCGATGACAAATACGACTTGGCCATGTACGGGTTATCATCGCTGAAGTTGTTTAAAGAATTATCAAATGACGAAAAACTAAATCACAAAGTAGTCTATGAGTTTAGAATGCTTAATTCTGCGGGCAAATATGTTAGGGTTATCGACCAATATCAACTCTTAGAATTAGATGCCACAGGACAAATCTGGCTTATGATGAGTACGATAGATTTATCGCCAAATCAAGAAATAGAATCGTCTGTTAAATGCCAAATTCTTAATTTTAGAACCGGTAAAATAATTCCATCAAGCGTAGATGATAAACCGAGTTTGGAACTAACCAAACGAGAATTAGAGATACTCAATCTTGTAAAACAGGGCTTATTGAGCAAAGAGATTTCGGATAAATTATTTATAAGTGTTCATACCGTAAATACCCACCGACAACGACTTTTAGATAAATTAGGAGCCAACAATACCATAGAAGCTATCATTTTTGCTACAAAATACGGTCTCATATAGTAAAAATACTGATTAATCATTATTGTATCTGGGCTGAGAGGTAGAGAATTTTGCATCATTAAAAATTATATAATTATATTTTGATGATACGTAAAATTTTCTCTTCCTTGCTCTTACTAACGAGCATCAACGTTGTGCTTGCCCAATCACGCCAAGTAGTAACCGGAGTTGTTACCGATAAAATCACTTCATTACCCATACAGTTTGCTAATGTTTCTGTGTTAAATACCCAACCATCAATCGGCTCTTCAACAGATAGTCTCGGTAGGTTTATATTGTATAATGTTCCTATCGGCAGATACGACATAAAAGTATCATTTATCGGATATAATGATAGAGTGGTTAGAGAAGTGCTTGTGGTTTCTGGTAAACAAACACAATTGGTTATCGAACTCGAAGAAAGCCTAACAAAACTGGATGAAGTAGTCGTAAAACCCACTTTAAATAAACAAAAATCATTGAACCCGTTTGCAACAGTGAGTGCAAGGATGCTAAGCGTAGAAGAGGCATCGAGGTATGCTGGTGGATTTGATGACCCTGCAAGACTTGCATCAGCTTTTGCGGGGGTAGCCTCCAACAATAGCAATAATGGTATAGTTGTGAGAGGAAATGCACCCCGATATTTGCAGTGGCGAATGGAGGGCGTAGAAATACCAAGCCCCAATCATTTCAATGATTTACGTTCTTTCGGAGGTGGTACTTTGACCGCCCTAAGTGCTCAGATGTTGGCAAACTCCGATTTTTTAACGGGTGCGTTTCCGGCAGAATATAGCAATGCTCTCTCTGGTGTATTTGACATGAATCTGCGAAAGGGTAATACCGAAAAAACCGAAAGAACGTTTCAGATGGGCCTCATAGGGCTGGAATCATCTCAGGAAGGTCCATTCAAGAAAGGCCAAAAATCATCTTATGTATTTAACTACCGATACTCGACACTGGGTTTATTAGAGCCTTTGTTGCCAGATGGTGCTTCGTCTATAACTTATCAGGATTTATCTTTCAAACTCAATTTTCCTACCCAAAAAGCAGGTGTGTTTTCTGTTTGGGGTTTATGGTTTTTGGATGGAGCAAAAAACAACCCTAAAAAAGATAGCACCGAAAGAAACTATTATGATGATAGCCAAGAAGACAAAATAAAAATGATGACCGGTGCTTTTGGTGTTAATCACAAAATTTTTCTGAAAAACAACGCCTATGTACAAACTGCAATAGCCGTTACATCTAACGAAACCGACTGGAGAACTAAAGTACTCAATCGGTCGGAGCAATTAGTGCCATTTAGCAATATCTCAAATAATAATTCGGATTTGGTATTCTCTACATTTTTAAATAAAAAATTTAGTTCAAAACACACAAATAGAACAGGATTTAGGGTAAGATTTCTGAACTATGACTTAAAACTGAATCGTGCAACGAATATCGGGGAAAATCCAGCAGAAATTGTCAATGCAAATGGAAACAGTACGTTATCTTCTGCATTTACAAATTCTTCAATATCTCTTCGTTCTGGATTAAGGCTTAATGTGGGCCTTACGGCTCAACAATTTTCGCTCAATAACAACTACTCGATAGAACCCCGAATCGCACTAACTCAAAACATCGGCCAAAAGCAAACTTTGGGTTTGGCTTATGGTTTACATAGCAGAATTGAGAGTTTGTATATGTACTTCAACAATTCTTTATCTACCGGAGAAAAAGCAGTGAACAAAAATTTAGATTTTACTAAATCTCACCATTTGGTACTTAGCTATGATTGGAGTCTTTCAGAGCTGCTTCATTTGAAGTTAGAACCGTACTTTCAGTATCATTACGATGTACCTGTTATTGATGGCAGTTCGTTTTCGGCTATTAATTTTCAATCAGATTGGTTTTTTGCCGAGAAAATGATAAACAAAGGTGAAGGACGAAACTATGGATTGGATGTCACTTTTGAAAAATATATGTCAAATGGCTTTTACTACATGACCACTGCCTCAATCTTTGATGCAAAATATAGAGGTGGAGACGACGTATGGAGAGATACAAGGTTTAATAGAAACTACGTAGTCAATCTATTAGGTGGCAAAGAATGGAAAATTGGTAAAAATAAACAGAATACATTAAACCTCAATGGTCGAATCACGTTTCAGGGTGGAGACAGATTTTCACCGATTGACGAGCAGGCAACCAAAGCAAGACAAGCTATTGTGTATGATGAAACACGGGCCTACTCAGTTCAATCAGACCCAATTACCAATGTCCATTTGACTATTGCTTACCGAAAAAACAAATTGAAAAGTTCAAGAGAAATAGCACTAAAAATTGTAAATCTAACCCAACAGCCAGACTTCTTTGGCTATCAATACAATTTTAGAACAAAAGGAGTAGATAAAGATGTCGAGACAATTCTTCTGCCTAATTTAAGCTACAAAATTCAATTCTAAAAATGAGAACCATACTCAATAACTTTAACAGTCCCAAAATTTTTGTACTGGATGCCTCGGGGGCGTTTGTATCAGTAATTCTACTGTCCAATCTTTATATTTTTAACGAATACTTTGGCATGCCTAAGAATGTACTCTTAATATTTATCGGCATTGCATTGGTGTTTTTCTTGTATTCTGCCATCATTCATTTCATCAATCCTTTGCGGTGGAGAACCTATTTAAAAATTATTGCGATTCTCAATATCTGCTATTGTGCATTTACATTATATCATGTGTTTTTATGTTTTGAAAACTTAACACTTTACGGAAAACTTTACTTTTTAGGAGAGATTCTGGTAATTATTTTACTATCAATCTATGAGCTTAGAATAGCAACCACAACAACAGGATTTAACACTAAATGAAAATAATTATGAAAAAGTCAACAATGCTTACTATTGGTATATTTAGCAGTCTTATTGCTTTTGGTCAGGATACTAAACAAACAGTTATTATCACAAATCTTGAAAATGCAAAAGGCAATCTTTATGTAGGTTGGTACAATCAACCAGATACTTTTAGAATAAATGAAAAAGCTATTTATCGCGAAAAAATAGTGGTTAATAATCAAAAAGAAATATCCGTTGATTTCAAAAACATTCCAGAAGGAAAATACGCAATTGCAGTTTTCTTGGACGAGAACGATAATTATAAATTGGATAGAAACATTTTTGGAGTTCCAAAAGAAAAGTATGGATTTTCAAACAATGTTCTACCGGCATTAAGACCCGCTACCTTTGAAGAATCAGTTTTTGAATTGAATAAACAAAGTTTAATCATAAATATAAATTTGAAATAGAAAATGAAACCATTAGTAGTTTTAGTTAGTGTTTTTCTGGTTTCAATTTTTGTAATAAAATTGACAACTCGAAACTATGATATGTATCTTTCTGCAAGGATTGGAATGTGTGGAATGTTGATATTTACAGCAATAGGACATTTTACATTCACAAAAGGCATGGCTTTGATGATACCGCCAATGATTCCATTAAAAACTGAAATTATCTATTTTACAGGTTTTTTGGAAATCTTATTGGGTATTTGCCTGCTGATTCCACGATTGAGCATCTATTCAGGATGGATTTTAATTGCTTTTTTTATACTTCTACTACCTGCCAATATTTATGCTTCAATAAAACATATAGATTACCAAAAAGCTACTTTTGATGGTAATGGGTTAGACTATTTATGGTTTAGAATTCCATTACAATTTCTATTTATTGCATGGACATACTTTTCTACCATCAAAAGATAGAATAATGAAATTATAGTGCGTGAAATAACTTTCCTAAAAAACCGTGACACGGCTAAACCATAATAGCCTGATTTTCAATGTTAATGGTTCGAGCCGTGCCACGGATTCTATCCCTTATTTTTAACAATGTTATTTCACAATCTATAAAGAAGTCCAATACAAATTATTGATTGACTTGTGTCAATACAGACTATAAAGTTAAATTCAGTATTATTAACTTCAAAAATGGCAATTTCGTAAGCACCATTAGGAGAATAAACATTAAAATTTTCTTCTACTAATTACACTTAGTTTTGCAGAAAGAACTATGAAAAATTGTCAATATCAATACTCATTATTTTTCAAAATACATATTAAAAATGGCATTTGAGTTAAAAAATACCGTTCCTTGGGGTCGAAATCTTGATGAATACCAATCAATGTTTAAACTTGTTGATGATGATTTAAATAAAAAAATCATAAGTTTTGGTGATGGACCC
>JALOLV010000012.1 GCA_025455785.1 Spirosomataceae bacterium
TCCCACTCGGTTTCGTCGTCTTTGGTGATTGTAATAAAATTTGATGCAATAAATATACGTTGCACAAACGGAAACTGAAACAAATCGGTAGCCAACGGTGATGCTTTGCCTTCGAGAGTGGTTTCTTTGATATTCGGAAAATCGAAAGATAAACCTTCGGGGGCAATTTCAAAATTCAGAACGAACTTCATCGAATTTGGATTCGGACTCAGTTCGGTATAAATCATTACAGGTCTTTGCATTGTATTATTTTAAATTAGCGAATGAGTGAATTGTGAATGAGCGAATAATTTCGATTACAATTCACCTAAATTCGGTGTTTTACGTTCTTAAAGCAAAACATAAAATCTCAAATTTAAGTTTTCTAAAACAACAAAACCTCACAGATTCTGAAAATCTATGAGGTTTTATTATGTCTGTAAAACAGTAATTACGCTTCTGCCGGAACGATACTAACGAAAGATTTTCCGTCACGTCCTTTCTTGAATTGTACAGTACCACTTGCAAGAGCAAACAAAGTATGGTCTCTACCGATACCTACGTTTTCACCCGCATTGTGTTTAGTACCACGCTGACGAACGATGATGTTACCAGCGATTGCTGCCTGACCACCAAAAAGTTTAACGCCCAAACGTTTACTTTCTGACTCACGACCGTTTTTCGAACTACCTACACCTTTCTTGTGTGCCATGTTTTTATTTCTTTAAGAAGTGAATGACTAAATTAAGCAGTGATTGCATCAATACGGATTTTTGTAAGAGCTTGGCGGTGGCCATTCTTCTTAACGTATCCTTTACGACGTTTTTTCTTGAAAACGATTACTTTCTCGCCTTTCAAGTGTTCTAAGATAGTAGCCTTTACGCTTGCACCTGCTACTGTTGGGGCACCAACGGCGATTGAGCCGTCATTATCAACAAGAAGAACCTTGTCGAATACAAGTTCAGCGTTCGCTTCGCCTTCCAAACGATTTGTGAAGAGCGTACGACCCTTTTCTGCTTTAAATTGCTGACCTGCGATTTCTACGATTGCGTACATTATAATATTTGTTTGATAATTTGATACAATTCCCCATTTTGGGGTTGCAAAATTACGATAATAATTTAATAAAACAAAGTTTTGAAATATCGTTTTTTCTGTATATCTTGAAAAAAAATTATGTATCACTCCTTTAACCTCCTGTAACTATGAAAATCCGTCAGATTCTTCAATCCAAAAAAGTAGATACAATCTATTCGGTTACATCAAACACTACTGTTTATGATGCTTTGGTCTTAATGTCGGAGCGTAATATTGGTGCAGTTTTGGTAATTGATGATGGTCATCTGTCTGGGATTTTCTCTGAGAGAGACTATGCTCGTAAGATTGTCTTGAAAGGCCTGCATTCAGACACCACAACCGTGCAAGAAGTAATGACTTCTAAGCTAATTACGATAGGAATTGACCAAAAACTCGAAGAAGCGATGCAGATTATGTCGGATAAACACATTCGCCACTTACCGGTTTTTGATGGTGAAACACTTATCGGAATTATCTCTATCAATGACGTTGTCAATGTAATTATCAACGAGCAAAAAACTCGCATCGCTTCACTCGAAAATTATATCTCGGGCGGTTATGCTTGATACTTCATTTTTACAAAAAAGTAGTAAAAATGAAGTATTCGATACATTTACAATTAACTTTTGCCATTCACAATTTGATGCGAAAAATAAGCATATTGTGCTACCATGAGCATGGCATATGTAGTAATTTGAAGGTGTAAATGTTATCCAAAAATAAAAGTATTATAATTCAAAGTATCTATTTAAAAGTGGTAAATCTTCTTATTTCAATTAGAAAAATCTAAGATATATGCCACTTTTTAGAATTAATCTTGAAATGTTTATTTAATTTTATTGTCAATCGACATCTAAACTGAATTATGATGATTAGTGAATCTTGTAAGAAAAGATTTGAATAAATTAAATATTCTAATATTTATTTAGTTTTATCATCATCTCTTTCTTAAATGGTTTGGTAACTACATAAATGCAGAAAAGGACTATTTTGTGTACCCTATCATCTAAACAAAGCAGAGGTAATAACATATAACTTACATTTATTTTGAAAGATTATTATTCTATTTTAGGAGTTTCTCCAAATTCAAGTGAAAAAGAGATAAAGTCTGCATATAGAAAACTATCATTAAAATTTCATCCAGACAAAAACAATGGAGATAAGTTTTTTGAAGAAAAATTCATAGAATTAAATGAAGCATACCAAGTAATTGGTAATTCTGAAAAAAGACAAGAATATGACAGAACTAAGGATTCAAGTTCAAAACCATTTGAGTCAAATAAAAATATTCGACCATCAATAACACTCTTTGAGGTTGATAGTATGAATAAAAGTGTAGGAGAATACTTGATAGTCAAATGGATAGTAAATAATTGCGACCGTGTAGAATTAACACCCGTGGGTATTGTAAAAAACACTGGGCATATTAGAATAAAAATTACTGAAAATCTTGGTGAAAATATAGTATTGAAATTAAAAGCATGGAATAATGGAAAGTATGTTCATAGGATTCATAAAATAGAAATAACCCGAGTATCTCTGCAACCACATTCTTACCCGTTATGGATTAAGATAACTTTTTCATTCCTTACAGTACTTTTGATTTACACTCTTACTCTTTTGCCTAAAATTTTTACACTTAAAAGTGAATTAAACCAGTCAGTTTATTATTTCAGCAAAGCAGATAGTTTGTATGATTTAGGAGAAATTGATTCCGCAATTAAATTATATAGGAAAGGGCATTATCTAAACTGGAAAAAAGAGCCTTTTAACCTTGCCATTTGTTATTTATCTCTTAAAGATAAATATTCACTCCAATATGGGCTTGCTTTGTTAAAAGGTATTGATATGAACCAAAGTGAATTTGAGTCTTTGATAACTCTATTGCCATCAGAACTACATTCTTACGTTTATAGATGGGAATTACAAAGTAAAAGAAAAATAAATTCTCAACTGATTTATAAGTTTAATTTCACTAAATTAAAGAAAGAAAATATTTTGCTTTACAAGCAAGTATCTGAAAAAAGAAAAGAATACGAAAAATTCATTAATTCAAATCCAAACAGATAAAGTAAAATGACCATAGGTAGAATATATGCAATGATATTTACTACTATTACATTTCCCGGAGTGATAGTTCATGAAATTGCACATCGTTTTTTTTGTGATTTAACAAACACTAAGGTGTATCAAGTAAAATATTTTGAATTTTCGAATAGTTTTCGAGTGGCAGGCTATGTTTCTCATGAAGAACCCAAAACACTGATGGCTAAGATATTAATATGTATAGCTCCACTCATAATAAATACTTTTTTATGCTTAGTTTTCTCTTGTCCGATTATAATAACTATTGCTACTGGAACTGCTATTGTTATCGGATTTCCACATTTAATTCTACTTTGGGTAAGTATTTCTGTAGGATGCCACGCAATCCCAAGCCCTCAAGACACTAATAGTTTAAGTGAATATATATCTAAGCATGGCAACAAAGTCGCTATAATTTCATATCTGCCGTTTAAAGTCATATTCTTTATACTACACCTGCTTCAACATTTGTATTTAGATTTGGTATATGCAATAACTATTTTATATTTAAATTATGCTCTTTTAGACGCAATATTGAATTAGATTAAGTCGTTTTTAGCAAATCAAGAACACAAACAATAATCAATTTTTAATAAAAATAGCTATTCTAATATCTACCTGATGTTTTAATTAATTGTCATTTTCAACTTCTCAAATGTAAATATTTGTCTGAAGACTATCTTAAGTAATACGACTAAATTATTTTAAAAAACACAAGGACACTAAAATTGCACTAAGTGTTGATATCCAACAGTTTAAAGCAGTATTCGAGAAATTCGGAATGGTCGAATAATTCCGTTCTATAAAGTAATGGGACACATATAGATATATTTTTTTGTAAACCACTGATTAACAAGTAGTTACAATATTTAGAATATCACTTTATTCAGTCCTATAACTTACTTAAAAGAATTGAGTGATTTAACTTTGTGTTTTTCAATCATCCTTTATTTTGAATATCCTCATAGTCAAAAAACAGTATTCAGTTCTAAAATAATAATTGAAAGTATTGAAGTCAAGAGAAAACCTTTCGTAATTAAACTCATTAATTTGCTTGAATAGTACTTTAAGCCTATCTAATAAAAAGTGAGATTTCATAAGCGGATTTTGTTTTTTGCAGTGAATCAATTAGTTTTACCATGCTTGATTTAGACTACTAACATAAACATGGAGCTTACCCTTGCTACACCGGCCATTTTGTTTTCGACGGTCTCTTTATTAATGATTGCATTTACAAATCGTTATCTTGCATTGGCGAGTTTAATACGGGATTTGCACGATAAATACAAAATTGACAAAACCGATAAAATGGTGATTCTGCAAATCAGGAATCTTCAAAAGCGAATCAGATTGATTCGTAACATTCAGTTTATTGCTATTTCGAGTCTTCTTCTGAGTGCGATTTGTATGTTTTTGATTTTTCTGGGTAAATTACAAACAGCCGCTTGGTTTTTTGCGGGGGGCTTGCTTATGCAAATTGTTGCATTGTCGATGTCGGTTCTCGAAATCACGATGTCGATGAATGCCCTCAAAATAGAATTGAGCGACATGGAGGAGGTTTTGAAATAAATTTACATCTATTAAACCAAATTGTCGGTAGATTAATTGATAGATTTCATCATTTATCAAGAGAAATTATCTATTTATGATAGTATAGTTTAGATTTTTGGTATTAATTTCACACCAACAAATCTAAGCTCTAATCATGAAAAACTTCATCAAACTATTTATTCTGCTCGTCTGCACGAGTACTTTTGCCCAAGAAAATATTGGTTATCAACGTCCGAATCGTGCCATCGAAGAGATTGCGTTGGCTTCACCCACACCGAGTGTAAGTATTAACGAAAAGGGCGATTTAATGCTTATCATAGAGCGTTCGGCCATGCCTACGATTGCCGATTTGTCGCAACCCGAATTAAAATTAGCGGGATTAAGACTCAATCCTGCCAATTATGGCCAAAGCCGTAGCACTTATTCGATTGGATTGAAATTTAAAAAAATAAGCGATAAAAGCGAAGTTGCCATCAAAGGTTTACCTGCGAATCTTCGAGCGACTAATATTAGCTGGTCGCCTAATGACAGTAAAATTGCATTCTGCAATGTTCTCAATAACAAAATCGAACTTTGGGTAATTGATGTAGCATCTGCAACGGCAAAAAAAGCTACCGAATTAGCAATGAATGCTACGTTGGGCAGTGCATTCGATTGGGCTGATAATCAAACGATTATTGCAAAGACTGTACCGATGAATCAAGGGAAAGCTCCCGAAAAAACGCTTGCCCCGAGTGGCCCGACAATTCAGCAAAATTTAGGAAAACAAGGCGGAGCCCCGACCTTCCAAGATTTATTAAAAAATGCTTACGACGAATCACTTTTTGAGTATTACTGTACTTCGCAATTGGTAAAAGTTTCGCTCAACGGTAAAACTCAAAATTTAGGAACAAAAGGAATTTTCTTATCTTCTGAGCCTTCGCCAGACGGCAAATATATATTAACTGGAATGATTCACAAGCCGTTTTCGTATGTGGTTACGGCTAATAATTTTCCTCGTAAAGTAGAAATTTGGGATTCAAACGGACAAATTGTAAAATCTTTGGTTGATTTGCCACTATACGATAGTTATGATTGGAATCAAGATGCTGCAAAAGTAGGCCAGCGAAATCATAACTGGCGTGAGGATGTGCCAGCAAGCGTTTATTGGACGGAGGCTCTCGACGGCGGAAATCCTAAAACAAAAGTTGCGTTTAGAGATGCCGTGATGTCGTTGGATTCTCCGTTTACGGGTGAACCTAAAAATATTTACAAGAGCGTCAATCGTTTTGCTGGATTTACTTGGGGAAACGATAAAATCGCTTTTGCAAGAGAATCGTGGTATGCTACTCGCCGAACCATCACCAAAATTGTAAATCCTACGACTTGGGCCGAGCCAGTGGTATTATTTGACCGTTCGTCAGAAGACCGTTACAATAACCCCGGAAGTGCCGAAACCAAGAAAAATCAATTTGGCAGAAATGTTTTGGACATTGATGCTGATAACAATGTATTTATGACTGGAATGGGTGCATCGCCCGAAGGAGACAGACCTTTTCTGGATATTTTGAATCTAAACACAAAAGAAACAAAGCGTTTGTGGCGTTCGGAAGCACCGTATTTTGAATCTCCAATCAAAGTTTTGGATGCCAAAAATCAGATTCTGCTCACAAATCGTCAATCACAAGACGAACAGCCAAATTATTTTATTCGTGATTTAAAGAATTCAGGTAAAATCAACCAAATTACCAATTTCCCGAATCCTTACCCAATGTTGAAAGGTATTCAGAAACAAATTCTGAAATATAAAAGAAACGACGGTGTAGAACTTTCGGCAACGCTTTATCTACCTGCCGGTTACAAAAAAGAAGACGGTCCATTACCTACATTTATGTGGGCGTATCCGGTTGAGTTCAAAACCAAAGAAGCCGCGAGTCAGGTTTCTGGTTCGCCCTATACATTTACCCGAATCGGATGGGGTTCGGCAGTTTATTGGGTAACTCAAGGCTATGCAATTTTAGATAATACGGCGTTTCCGATTGTGGGTGAGGGAGATAAAGAACCAAACGACACTTACATTGAACAACTGGTTGGTAGTGCCAAAGCCGCTATCGACGAAGGTGTCAAACTTGGCGTAGTCGATGCCGAAAGAGTTGGTGTAGGAGGGCATTCGTATGGTGCATTTATGACAGCCAATTTATTAACTCATTCAAATCTCTTTAAGGCAGGCATTGCTCGTAGTGGTGCGTATAACCGTACGCTTACGCCCTTTGGTTTTCAGAACGAAAAACGCACTTATTGGCAAGCTCCCGACATATATAATACGATGTCGCCATTTATGAATGCCGATAAAATGAAAACACCACTATTGCTGATTCATGGCGAAGCAGACAATAATACGGGTACATTCCCGATTCAAAGTGAACGTTATTATAATGCACTCAAAGGAATGGGAGCAACAACACGATTTACGCTATTACCGTATGAAAGTCATGGATACGCAGCCAAAGAATCTATCCTTCATATGCTGTGGGAAATGGACAATTGGCTCAACACTTATGTGAAAAATGGGAAGAAAAAAGAAGCAGTAAACAAGCCATAAAAAAATTGACCGTAAAATAATTTTAAAGAATAATTTTACGGTATCATTTTAGAGTTAGGGTGAAAACCTATATATTTACACAAAATCATTTTAGTTTTACCTATTCCCATTCATAAGTTCATAAAAACCATTGGTTTAGCTATGAAAAAAACTTTTCTAATCTCATTTTTGGTCGCATGTTTGTCTGTGTTGAAAGTATCGGCTCAGTGTACCACGTTCTCGGGTACGACTGGTCTTGTATTAGCACCAATATCGCCAACAGCTACTGCATTAACACAAAATGCTATCCGAGTTAGCTGGACAGCTCCTGCCGACCCGTCAATCACAGGTTTTGAAGTATATCGTTTCAATGGTACTGATTATTGTTTAATAGCAACTCCTGCCTCTAACGTTACACAAATCAATGACAATGGTCTAACTGCTCAAACAACTTATCAGTATCGTATTTATTCAAGAACGGGAGCGTCTGCACCCTTTACTTATTCGCCAGTAGCTTCGACGAGTGGAACTACATTGAGTAGTGTTTTACCTCCTTCAAACTTAGCTGCTACACCAGTTTTTGGGACAAATAACCAAGTTTTAGTTACTTGGAGTGACAATGCTAATAATGAAACCAATTACGAGGTTCTTTTTGCTACATCGAGTGGAGCCGAATTAGGACGAGCTTTATTAACTGGAGCAAATGCTACCTCTGGCTTAATTACTGGCTTACAACCAAATACAGTCTATCACTTTTTGGTTAGAGCAGGAGGCACACCAACTGCTTCTCCTAATGCTGGCCCTGTAACAGTTGCTACCTATCCAAGCCCTGCGAGACCATCAAATGTAGTAGTTTTCCCAATCACCAACAATTCTGCAACTGTTGCTTGGGATGATAATTCAAATGATGAAGTTGGTTTTCAAGTTGCCTATGGTTTTAATGGTACAAACTTACCATTTGTTGTAAACATTCCCGCACAGCCCGGTGTGGGACGTCGCTCTCATACAATTACAGGTTTAAACCAAAATTCTAACTATTCTGTAATTGTAAGAGTATTAGGACCCGGTAATATCCAACTTGACAGCCAGCCGCCAGTTAACTTTATAACTTGCCCTAATGCCCCAAGTACACCAGTTAGTTTAGCAATAATTAATTCTGACTTGAATTCAGTAACTTTAGGATGGGTAAATACATCTTCAACGCCAGTATCAAACGTGGTAATTGAACGTTCTACCGATGGCGGAGCATCGTATAATACATTCTATGACACTCAAGGACCAAACCTCCCGATTTATACAGATACAAGAGCAAGCGGTGCTGGGCCATATTTTTACCGAGTAAGAGCAATCAATAATTGCCAAGGTAATACATACAGCAGTGGAACATCCAATATTGTAAGTTTTCAAAGAAATGCTCCAAAACCAGCATATAACTTGGCAGCTAAAGTAATTTTAGATACAAGAGTAGATTTAAGTTGGTCAAATAACACTGAGAGTGTTAATCCTTACGACAAAAGAGTAGCCATAGAAGTATGGCGTCGTCCTGATTCGGTTGCGGCATTTTCAAGATTAGCAACTTTGACACCCGAGCAATTTACTTATGTAGATTTGGCGGCATCTCCTAAGGTTAAATATTTCTATAAAATTATCACAACCAACCAATTTGGTACATCAGAGTCAAATGTGGTTGATGTAACAACATTCGGTCCTCCGATTGCACCAAGTAACTTAGTGGCTACACCAACCAAAAATAACGTAGGTAGCACAATCATTGCATTAAGCTGGAAAGATAACTCTAATGATGAAGACTTTTTTATTATTGAAGAATCAGTAGAGGGTGGGGCATGGAAATCTATTGCTCAGATTATTCCTAATTCAACACAATTCGTAAGGATTCCGGTTGAAGAAGGGGTTAAATATTCATACCGAGTTCGAGGTGCAAACAATTGGGGAATTGGCAGACCATCAAACATAGCCATGGACGCTGTATATGAACCAACAGTCGCACCGAATGCTCCATTTAATCTGAAAGCGAGAGCATTATCGGCGAGTGAAATCCAACTAACGTGGCTGGATGATGCCAACAACGAAACCGCTTTTGAAGTCGAGATTTCGGCTGACGGAAGAACTTTCAGAGCTCTCGGTACTACAACCAGAAATGTCTTGACATATACAGACAAAGGGCTTATCGAAAAAACTAAGTATTTTTATCGTGTGAGAGCAACAAATGCGAAGGGTAACTCAGCATACACCAATACTGCCGAAGCAACTACACTTTCTAAAACTTTAGCAATTGTAACGAATGATACAATCGGCGGCGATGTGATTGCATATCCAAACCCGACTGTCGATTACGTCAAAATCACAGTTCCTTCATCTTTGAAAGGTGCTAAAAATGTAGTAGTTATTGATAGAAATAGCCGTATTGTTTTGAGAACTACTCTTAAAGAAGGCCAAGATGAGTTGAATCTTGATATGAGTACTTACAATGAAGGTACTTATACTGTAACTATCCAAAACGAAACCGGAAAAGTTACGAAGCGTATTGTTAAATACTGATATTAGATAAACAAGAATATCGAAAAAGGCGTTACGTTTGTAACGCCTTTTTTATTTTTAAATTTCTGAAAACTTCGTTCAAACCAAATCCTTATGAAAAAAATCTATATTTTATTTGCTTGCCTATCATGCTTTTTTCTTGGTTCATTCATCACCAAAACTCTTGAAAGCCAATCAATTACTGCCGAAATTATTAAAAACGCTGAAAAAATTATTGGTTTAGAATTTACTCCGGCAGAAGCTGACTCAATGATTGGTGAATTAAAAGATAACCGAGATAATTATGAAAAAATCCGTCAAGTAAAGTTATCAAATGATGTTGCTCCTGCTATATACTTCAATCCAATTCCTGTAGGTTTTGAGTTTGAGAAAACACAGAATCCGATAAAATTATCATCAGTTGGAGTTGTCAAACTACCTAAAAACAAAGAAGATTTAGCGTTCTATTCGGTAAGAGAATTGGCAGAGTTGATTAGGACAAAGCAAGTTTCATCCGTTGAGATAACTAAATTCTTTATTGAGAGATTAAAAAAATATAATGACAAACTTATGTTTGTTGTGAGTTTTACAGAAGAATTGGCTTTAAAACAAGCCGCCAAAGCAGATGCCGAAATCAAAGCTGGAAAATACCGAGGTGTGCTACACGGGATTCCGTACGGTGCAAAAGATTTACTGGCTACCAAAAACTATAAAACTACTTGGGGAAGTGTACCTTACAGAGACCAAACCATAGACCAAAATGCCACAGTTGTTGAAAGACTCGAAAAAGCAGGAGCAGTACTTTGTGCAAAGCTGACATTAGGCGAATTGGCAATGGGCGATGTCTGGTTTGGCGGTCGAACTCGAAACCCTTGGAATACTGAAAGAGGTTCGAGTGGGTCATCGGCTGGGTCGGCATCGGCGGTATCGGCAGGGTGTTTGCCTTTTGCAATCGGAAGCGAAACGCTGGGCTCGATAGTTTCACCATCAACCGAATGTGGAACAACGGGGCTGCGTCCGAGCTTCGGGAGAGTTCCACGTACTGGGGCGATGGCTTTGAGCTGGTCGATGGATAAATTAGGCCCGATTTGTAGAACAGTTGAGGATTGTGCCATTGTTTTTGAAGCAATAAAAGGAACCGACAAAAAAGACTTCACATGCTTCGATACTCCATTCAATTACGACGGGACAAAAGGATTAAAAGGAGTACGAATCGCATATTTAAAGAAGGATTTTGAAGCAAAATATCCAAACAAGTCAGCCGATTCGCTTACGCTTTTAAAATTGAAAGAGTTAGGTGCAAACTTGATTGAGTTAGAATTACCCGATTTGCCAACAAACGACCTAACATTCTTATTATCAGCCGAATCGGCCGCAGCATTCGATGAATTAACTCGCTCAGGAAAAGACGATTTGATGGTTCGTCAGGGCAAATTTGCGTGGCCAAATTACTTTAGGGCATCGAGGTTTATTCCGGCGGTAGAGTACATTCAGGCCAATCGTGTGCGTTCACTTTTGATTCAGCAAATGCACGAAAAACTTAAAAATATAGATGTATATGTCTCGCCATCGTTTGGTAAAAACTTAGCACTGACCAATCTTTCGGGGCATCCATGTGTGGTATTACCCAATGGGTTTAGAACTGATAAAAATCAACCAACTCGACCAACGAGTATAACTTTTATGGGACAGTTATTCGGTGAAGCCAAGCTACTGCAAGTTGCAAAAGCCTACCAAGATGCCACCGATTTTCATAAAAAACATCCGAATCTATAATTTTGTGTATAAATTTTCATAATTTTGTGTATAAAACAGTGATTTATGAGAACAAATATTGATTTGGATGACAAGTTGGTTGAAGAAGCGATGAGTTTTGGAAAAATAAAAACTAAGAAAAAACTGATTGAAGAAGCACTCATTTCTTACATAAAACTCCAAAAACGAATGGCAATGATTGAGCTATTTGGAAATGTACAATGGGAAGGCGATCTAATGCAAATGAGAGAGAGCAGCTATGAAAAGTTTAGTCTTTGATAGTACAATCTGGATTGATGCCTTAAATAAAAAAAATACTGAGAAAGTAGAGTTGCTACGAAATATTGCACCCAATGAAAATTCAGTTATTCTTTTTCCAGTAATTGCCCAAGAAGTTTTACAGGGTATCAAATCTGATGAACAATTCAAAAAAGTATATCAGAATCTTAACGGTTTTACAGTTTTCTCTTTACCTCCATGGGAAACCCACATAGGAGCAGCAATACTGTATCGTGATTTGCGAAAAAAAGGTATCACAATTAGAAAACCAAACGATTGCATAATTGCATTTTTAGCTATTCATTTTAAATTAGAACTCGTCCACAACGATTCAGATTTTGATTTGATTGCTCATAACTCACCATTGAAAATTTATAAACCTTGAATTTCAAAGAAATACTAAATAAAGAGTCAATTTTTAGAGTACTATCCGATTCGGCAGGCGAATTAGGCTTAGAAAGCTACGTGATTGGAGGATACGTCAGAGATTTAATTTTAGAACGCCCAAACAAAGATATTGATGTGGTTTGTATCGGAAGTGGAATCGCTTTGGCCGAAAAAGTATCCGAAAAATTAGGTAAAAATATTCATGTAAACGTTTTTAAGAATTTCGGAACGGCACAAATCCGATACAATGATTTAGAGATAGAATTTGTAGGGGCAAGAAAAGAGTCTTATCGAAGAGAGTCTCGGAAGCCCATTGTAGAAGATGGAACGCTCGAAGACGACCAAAATCGAAGAGATTTCACAATAAACGCAATGGGTATATCGCTTTCGGCGAATAATTTTGGAGAATTAATTGACCCTTTTGACGGACTCGGAGATTTAAAACGAAAATTGATTCGTACTCCACTCGACCCTTCAATCACTTTTTCGGATGACCCATTGCGAATGATGCGTGCCATCAGATTTGCCTCGCAGTTAGGTTTTGATATTGATGGAGCAGCATTTGATGCCATTAGCCAAATGAAAGACAGAATCGGCATTGTTTCGCAAGAAAGGGTCATTGATGAATTAAACAAAATTGTCTTATCTCCTACCCCATCTTACGGCTTTAAGTTGTTGTTTCATGCTGGATTACTAAAAGTGATTTTCCCGGAGTTTTGTGAGCTACAAGGCACCGAAACCATGGAGGGGCGTGGACACAAAGATAACTTCTACCATACACTTCAAGTACTTGATAATGTGGCAGTTAAGAGCAAAGACTTGTGGCTTCGCTGGGCGGCAATCATGCACGATATTGCTAAACCCGCAACCAAACGTTACCATCCAAAAGTAGGTTGGACTTTTCACGGGCACGAGGAGTTGGGGGCAAGATGGGTACCGAATCTTTTCCGTAAATTAAAACTTCCGCTCAATGAGAATATGCGTATGGTACAGAAGTTGGTTCGGTTGCATTTGAGACCCATTGCATTAGCCAAAAACGGAGTTACGGATTCGGCCTTACGTCGTCTAATAGTAGAAGCAGGCGAAGACCTCCAGAGTCTGTTGGTTTTGTGCCGTGCCGATATAACCTCTAAAGACCCTAATAAAGTCAGAAAATATTTAGCCAATTATGATAAAGTCGAAGAGTTATTGATTGAGGTCGAAGAAAGAGACAAACTGAGGGCCTTTCAACCGGTGATTTCGGGCGAAATCATTATGGCAACTTTTGATATTCCACCTTCGAGAGAGGTCGGAAACATCAAATTGGCAGTCAGAGAAGCGATTCTGGAATGTATTGTACCTAACGAATTTGAACCAGCTTATCAATTTATGCTTGAAGAAGGAGCTAAGTTGAACTTAAAACCAGTAAAAATGATTACTTTTGAAGAATTTGAAAGTAAATTCAGCAGCCAAGAAATAATCGAAAACGTATAGAAATTACCCTAAAACACTTAATTTTTTTTATGGAAGAAGGACAAAAATTTAAAAGAACCTTGGGCGGAGTACTCGCCGGAATTGGTCTATTATTACTCTTATTGGCTTGTTTTGCGTTTATGTCATCTACTGGTAAAGTGATGGGATTCGATGTAACAGGTGCTAAAAAAATCGCCCCGACTGTATTAGGATTAATACTGATGGTTTTGGGTGTAAGTATGATTAACCGAACATAAAGTTTACTATAATTGCAAGGGCAGGTCAATAAAGTCTGCCCTATTTTAAAATTTCGATTCCGATATTGCATTGAAGACACTTCTTTTGGCTACAATAATTGTTGTAAAGCTCGATATACCCTTGCGACTCATAAGCAGTCTTCAAATCTACTCCGAGCGACTCCCAGATTTGCGTAATACTATTTCTTTCGGCTTTGATTGACTCCAAAAAACGTATCGCTTTCTCAATTAATGCCTGATTATCAACAGATTGTGCATAAGCCACCATCAAAGGTATTGCCGAGTTAATTATTAAATTTTCTATCGAGTCGTTGCCCAAACCAACCATCTTTACGCTTGATTCTTTCCCAAAATTATAATGGCTTTGCCAATATACTGATTGATTAATTTTGAAAAACTCATTTAATTCTTGGGCTGACTCGATTTGAATTAGTCTTGAAAAAAAGCCTTTTCTTGAATAGAGTAATTGAGCAAATTGGGCAATTCTTACGGTTGGGAAATTGGTTGGACGGGTACGAAGAAACTTCCATTCATGAGCCGAAACCTGCGAGCAATGAAGCGAGTATTTTTTGCACAAAAACTGGTATTCAGTCCATAGTTTTTTTGAATAATCGTCATCAGAAGAGTCATTCAGCAAGCCCGATTGACCAAAGAGTAAAGCCTCAATTTGAATCAAATTATCACGTTGCTTCTGAAGAATTTTGAGCGGAGTTTGCTTGGCAAGTCTAAGGAATGGCTCAGAATTTAGCTTAAACCCAAAGTTTTTGGCTAATAATTGATAGGTTGTTTCTTCCCAGTCGCCATTGTTTTGAACCAGTAGTTTATCAACTAACTTGGCTTTTTCTTCCAACCTGCGAGTTAGCACCTTATCGAGCATCAAAACCTTAGATAACGCAGAAATACCCGAAAATTGAGATTCACAAAGGATTTTAGACTGATTTTCTACTAAATTTCTGTACTTATTTCTAAGTGAGTTATCGGTTAGTCCCCTGAGTTCGAGAGTCGGGATTTCGCTTCCATCTTGACGTAAAATTGGTCTGTTGTACTCCCAAACTACGTGAAGAATCACATTTTCGTATGACTTATCTGACTGGTGATTATGGAGATTCCAGTCAGAAGATTTAATATGAACTTCTATGCTTCCAACCCATTCGATTTCGCCAATTTGTAGGCGTGCATCGGTGAAATCGGGGCCGGCATTCGTATTAAGAAAACCAGTTTTAAATACCGTAATTGGCTCACCAGCAGTAGTTTGTAGATTAATTTTATTAAATTGTTGGAACTGCCAAAGGTAGTGTAGAAATTGTTCATCCATCATTTTAGCTCAAATTATTTTGAGATTTTTAAACCACTGTCAGGGCAAAAGCCCCTTACAGGATTTTATAACTTCAATATTGAGAACTCAACTCTGCGATTCTTTTTACGGGTTTCTTCGGTTACATTACTCGCAATCGGTCGAGTGGGTCCCCATCCTTTGGTAGCAATTCTTTCGGAAGCAATTCCGCCTTTTTCGACCAAAAATTTCTTTACCTCAGCCGCACGGTCTTCTGAGAGTTTTATATTGAGCTTCATATCATCATTGCCATCGGTGTGACCCTCAATCAAAACCTCCATCTTTGGATATTCTTTCATAACCTCAACTAAACGATTCAATTCAGGATATGACGCCGGCAAAATATCATACTTACTCTGATTGAAGAAAAGGTTATTCAATATAATTTTTGTACCTTCTTTAATCGGGAACATCCCGATATTCTTCTTAATATCTCTAAAACTACGCTCTTTTGTCAAATCTACTGTTTCGCTAACACTCAAAAAGCCTTTCTTGGTGGCTGTTAGACCATACAATTTCTTTAGAGGCAAAACTAATTTATACTCGCCAGTTTCGGGGTCATATTCGGCCATTGATTTTTCGTGTGAAATACTGTCGCTCAGAACCTCCATGACAACATCAGCAGCGATTGGTTTTTTATCAATAACATTAAACGCTGTACCTGAAATGATAGCCACGGGTTCGGGTTTGATAGACGGAAAAAGTTTGATTCTGAAAATGTCTTCATTTCCCATTGATTTTTCTTCCGAACTCAAATAGGCGTATTCGCCCGATGCAGGAATCGTAAAATAACCATCCCATTGCGGAGTATTTATTGAATTTCCAAGGTTCTCGGGCTGACTCCAGTGAGTCCAAGTGCTATCTAAACGGCGACTCAAGAAAATGTCGTTATCACCATAACCCGGAAAACCTTTTGTGGAGAAATAGATAGTTTTGCCATCAGCTGCAATAAAAGGTGTACTTTCGTCTTCGACTGTATTGATTTCATCACCCATGCTAATCGGTTTAGCCCAAGAACCATCGGGTTTTAAGAACGATACATAAAGGTCTTTGCCACCTTTGGTGTCTTTTCTCTGGCAAGCCATTATCAAGACTTTTCCGTTTGGAGCAATTGTAAATTCTGTGAAATCACTTTTATTGTAATAATCGTTAATCTTGACTTCTTTCGGAAACTCCCAGCCTCCTTTTCCACGCTTCGATTTGGATAATCCTTGAATAAATGTACCATTGGGCAAGTAAATATTCACCAAATAGACCGTTTTACCATCGGCAGAGATAGTAGAAACTGCATTATGCTCGGGTGTATTGATGGGTTCTTTGATATTCTCGGCATCGCCCCAAACACCACCCGAAACCATATTTGAGAGCCAAACGTCTTGATTTTTCATTTTACCAATGTTCCCGTCATGTCCTTGTCTCGTAAAAAACAACGTTTTTCCATCGGGGGTAATGATTGGAGCTACCTCACGCCATTTGCTGTTTATCGCTTTACCTAAATTCTCTTTCAGGATTTCGGGAGGCATATTTCCAGCAATATTGATATTCGCAGTGTAGGCTTTGTCTCCGTCAGAGATTCCAACAGCATCAATTTGATTATAACCTTTAGATTTTGATGGTGCAAGAAGAAGTTTGAGGGCATGAACCTTATAATCAGTCAATTTTATTGGTACATTCCAAACTCTGCCAACCTCTTTGGGTGGTTCGCTGGTATCTTCGAGAACGATATATTCTTTGCCAGTTGAATCGTAAAGCATGATTCTGACGATTGCCCCAGCACCGTAATTCTCACAAACTATAATATTTTTTACCCGAATCGGATTATCAAAACCTACTTTTATCCATTCTTCGCCATAACCATCCGACGATGACGGTGACCAAGCCGCCCTGCTTTCGATTTTTTGAGGAGAAACATTCGGTTTACCCAAAATCTGAATGGCTCTAAATTCGGGGCCTTGGTTGGTCGGGTCTATCCTCTCCGAAGAAAATCCAATAACTTTACTTGCCCATTGGATATTTTGGGAAAAGGATAAAAAGGGGGTTGTAAAAATCAACAGCTTTAGTAAAGTGTTCAATCCCTTTTTTGTTTTTGCTGGTAAAGTATTTTGTAATGTCTGGTAGAGCATTTGTCTTTAAAAGCTATTTTTCGGGTTGATTCTGCAAGTTAATATCTTTTTTGATTTCAATGTAATTTTTATATTCAGATAAGTCAATAATTGACTGATAAGTAAGGTTTTGTGAATGAATAACGGTAAGATTGTATTTTTTATTGACTGGTAAAATTAATGTATATTCATTTGATTCGGAATCAACCTCAGCTAAATACGTTTCTTTAGGATTGTCTATTTCTTTTGCTTCGACTTTTAAGACCTTAAATTTACCAAAATTACCGTTAATAATTGCAACTGGAAAAGGTCTTAATGGCGTAGGTAGTCGGATTTTGAAAATATCTTCTGCACCCATAGTTTTCTCATCCGAACTCGTGTAGGCATACTCTCCCGAAGCAGGAACAGTGAAATAACCATCCCATAATTTTGAATTGATTTTATTACCAAGATTTATTGGTTTAGACCAATTCAACCATGAATCGTCAAGCCTTCGAGACATAAAAATATCATTATCTCCGTATCCTAAATGACCTTTTGTTGAAAAATAAAGTGTTTTACTATCTGCCGCAATAAAAGGAGTTGACTCATTAAATTGAGTGTTAAGAGAGTCTCCAATATTGAGCGGTTCAGACCATGTACTGTCTTTATTCAAAAATGAAACATAAAGGTCTTTTTGGCCAAAAGAGTCTTTTCGTTCGCAAGCAATCAACAATGTATTACCATTTGGGGCAAATGAAAACTCTGTAAAATTATTTAGGTTGTAATAATTTTTAATGCTCAATTTTGAAGGAAAGCTCCACTTCCCATTAATAAAATTCGACTTTGATAAACCTCTTTTTGAAGTACCATCGGGGTTGTATTCATTTAAGAGATATACAGTTTTTGCAGTTATAGAGGTTGTTCCGATTGCGTTATGTTCCTCATTATTAATGGGTTTCCCAAGATTAACGGCTTTTTGCCACTCTTTTTTATTGAATTTCGATACCCAAACATCTTGATTACGGTATTTACCGATATTATTCTCATGTCCTTCTCTAACAAAAAACATAGTTTTACCATCGTATGAAATTAATGGAGCTACCTCACGGAAATGAGAATTAATATTTTTGCCAAGGTTTTCTTTAGAAATTTTATAACTACTCAAATCTAATGTATTGATTAAATAAGTTTCATTCGAGATACCAATGGCATCAATTTGTGGTAAAACAATCCCAGTTCCGTTGATAATCAATTTTATGGAGGTAACTTCGTAGTCTGTTGGTTTAGGCAAATGAAGATGCCAAACTCGGTTCAGAATAGGTATTGCATTTTTGTCTGTAAACTTAAATTTATCTTGTGGTCTATTTTCTTTATCGTACAATATAATACCTTCAAATTGATTTTCAAGTCCATTTGTAAAAACAAAAACATCGCTTACCGTTTGAGGTTCGATGTACTTAATTTTAATAAATTCATTGATGAGTTTAGTTTGGGGTGTCCAAGCAAAAGTTAATTTATTAGCAGACGAAAATGATGGGATACCAATGACATTTCTGGCAAAATAACCGTTTCCACTGGAATCCTGCGAACTAAATTCATCAACAACCCTTGCCCATTGAATCTTATAGGTACGTGTTGCTTCAAACAGTTCCATTGATTTTGGTAAAAATACTGGTCTATTGCTTTTACCATCTCCTAAATCACTAAGCGATGGAGAAAAAGGATTGGTTAATGCTGCAGCTTCATCAATTTTTTTTATAAAATTGGGATTCAACTGAAATAGGTTTCTGACATAACTCTGATATTCTATATCTTTTATTCTACCATTAGAGAGTAATCCAACAGCATCTAACTGGCAGACTCCATCTACCAAATAACTTAGGTTTAGTTTAATTGCGACTTCTCTAATTCTAAAATTTGAAGGAATATTGATACCCAAAAACTCTCCATAATCGAGGCTAATATAACCCCTTGGTGTAGCAGAATATACTTTTTTGGAAATACCGAGTGAATCATAAACCGAAACCTCAATTATAGCCCCTGAATTGTAATTTTGAGCAATAATTATCTGTGAGGCTGATGTAATTTTGCCGAAACCTACTCTTATTTCTTGGATAGGGTTATTTTTGGCTTCGTTCAACCTAAAAGTACACGCATTTGTAGAAAATGCTTCAACAGAATTGGGGTAGCCAAGTATTTGCTTAAAATTTACTTTCCGAGCCGAATCGACTCCTTCCATAAATAAGACATCAGTTGCCCACAGAATCTCTTGTGAATAAATTAATTGCGGGATAAAAAATAAAATTGTTAAGATTTTTTTCATGTGTAATATTCTAATCAATATACCTAAAACTAAACCTCTGACGGGGTTTTAAACCGCCGTCAGGGTTAGGAGACTTTATTCTTCTGCACTGAATTGCCCGACCGTATTGATGTTTGCACCAAAGAAAAGAGCATTCAGAAATAATTTATTCGTACCGTACCAAGTGGCTCTAAAGTTCGGATTATCCGAAAACATAACAACTCTTCCGCTACCTTCGTAAGCCACATTTATGGCCGATGAATTGCTGATTCGTTTCAGCGATTCACGATGAACGTATCCGCAAATCCAAGGTTTTTCGGTATAAACCAAGGGCGAACCCGAAGGGTTTACAGTACGTTCCAAAATCGTATTGTTGTTTCGGTATATCGCCATTTTTTTATTTGTGAACCCAAACGCAATTGGATGTGAGAGGTCAAGTTCGGCTTCAAAAATCGCTCCACCCGTTTGTTTTGCTCCCTCCACATTTGGGTAATCTTCAAAAGCAACTCTTGGTTTGGTTCTTGATGAGTCAGCACGGCTTTCACGGAGTTTTTCTTTGACAATATCGTTTTTGATAACCCATTCAGAAGCCGTTTTTAAGGTTATTAACGTACCGCCATTGCCGACAAATCCTTTAATTTTTTGTGCGATAGCTTTGTCGAATCCAGCATAATTACCACCAACCATCACGAGAGTCGTATATTTATTTAGATTCAATCTTGCGAAATTGGTCACTTCTACTTTTGCAATTGGCATTCCGATTCGAGAATCCAACAAATGCCAAATCTCGCCAGCTTCGGCAGGAGTAACACCATTACCTACCAACATCACCACTTGCGGCATTTTAACAGTTTGTATGGCATTGCTACCCAAATCAATTCCGTTCGAACTAAAACCCGTTGCAACGGCATCAATCACAACCCCCGTTTCGGATTGAATTTGGCTCAATTTGGCATATAGGGCATCGGCATCAATTTTTTGGTATTTTACGGGTATAACGAGTGTTCCGTAACCATAATTCTTATTGGCTATACCAAATTTCTTAGAAGCTACTTTTACCAGAATATTGTTTTTGAGTAAATGGTAGAGGGCTTTGGGAGCGTAATAATCAGAATAATCTATCAAATAGGCATAATCTGATTTTGTGATTTTTTGAATCGGGATTTCGACATCATTCTCAACAACTCGACTACCTTTTGAGAAACTCGTCTTGATTTCGGCATGAGGTAAGCCATAAGCAAGTGCTAAGTTCCAAGCCGACGCATCATAAAAAAGGCTATCGGCAAAGGTTGTCGGGCGGTCAAAAAACGACCGAATCATCAAATATTGAGGCTGATTGGTAGGGATTATCACCGCTTTACCTTTTTTGAAAGTGATGTTGTCCTGCGTTATGTCATTTTGGAGATGATAAAATTCGACATTATGACGAAGCATCATTTCCCAAAATGCACGATTGCGTCCGTGGTCATGAGCATCACCGATTATATAGGCTTTTGTAGGCGATTGGTTGGCTTGTTTGACAATATCATTAAAGAAATTCTTTTGGTGTTTGAGCAATAACTCTCTCGAATCTACCGAAGCACGTAGTGTTGCCAAAGCATTGACAAATTGATTTCGAATCGTGAATCGGTACTCAAGATTACCATTTTGGCTCTCTTGTACGTGTCCGCGTGAACTCGCTTGTTCAAATAACAAGCCTAAGCCACCTTCCATATCTGGATAACTCGACCCATAACCCGGATAAAGGTTATCGAATGACTCTTTGGTATAATACAAAGAACCAATTTCGTTTAGAGCTTTCTCGAAGTATTTCGCAAAAATGCCATTCAAATCACGATAAACGGTTTTTGGAACGAGTGGATTCTCGGCATTTTCTTTGGTTGGTTCAAAAAAATGAGTCGAGTTTGTACCCATTTCGTGGAAATCAGTAACGACATTCGGCAACCAAGTATGATAGAATTTTAAGCGATTTTGAGATTCTACTTGAGTAGCCAAATACCAATCCCGATTCAAATCAAACCAATAGTGATTGGTGCGTCCGCCCGGCCATACTTCATTGTGTTCACGGTCGTTTGGGTCAGCAACGGGTGGTGTGCCTTTGTGCATATTTGCCCAATGTGAATGTCTATCACGTCCATCGGGATTAATCACTGGTTCCATCAAAATCACCGATTCATTTAACCATTTTTTTACTTCATCGTCTTCGGATGCCGTCAAATAATAAGCCGTCATGATAACCAAGAAATTACAGGCATTTTTGAGACATCGGGCATTGGCTTTGAAGGGTCTGCGAGGTCGAGATGTTCTTTGCGAATCTGCTCTAATTTCGCATAATTGGCTGGATTCGTAAAAGTTACAATGATTTGCTCACGCTGTTCATTGGTTCGGCCAATTGTCTGCACACTTACTCGGTCTGATAGGCGGTCGAGTTCTTTCATGTACTCAACCATTTTTTCGTAACGAGTATGCAATGAACCAAATTCATACCCCAGAAACTGGTCAGGATTCGGAATGGCAGGATTGAGTTTTTTATTCTGCAAAAAATAGGTAGTTTGTGCCAATAACTGAACATTCAAACACAGAAATAGAACTGACAGAATAGACTTTTTAGCTTTTGAGAGTTGATTGAAGTTTCTGAAAAACATTGCAATACGGGTTTAGGTTTAGATATTGCAATTTAAGAGAAAACCCCGTAGAATGGTAATTTCTACGGGGTTAAATTATGAATCGGTAATGTTAAGAAAGATTTTATGATAACTTATTTTTTCAAATCGGCGATTGTCTGAATCGGATTGTCTGAATTAAACACAAAACTCCCAGCTACCAAAACATCAGCACCCGCCGAGGCTAATTTTGGAGCATTTATCGAATTTACTCCTCCGTCAATTTCTATGACAGCCTTCGAGCCAGATTTTGTAATCATTTCTTTGAGTTTCGATACTTTTGCGTAAGTATTTTCGATGAATTTCTGCCCACCAAAACCCGGATTTACCGACATTATCAAAGCCAAATCAATATCGGCGATTACATCTTCTAAAACACTAATAGGCGTATGAGGATTGAGTGCAACACCTGCTTTACAGCCCAAATCTTTGATTTGTTGGATATTTCGATGCAAATGTGGGCAAGCCTCATAATGTACGGTAATGACCTCAGCCCCAAGTTTTTTGAAAGTTTCGACATATCTTTCGGGCTGAACAATCATCAAATGAACATCGAGGGGTTTCTTGGCGTGGCGTTGGATGGCTTCTAAAACGGGCATTCCGAAAGAGATATTCGGTACAAAAACACCATCCATGATGTCAATGTGAAACCAATCGGCAGCCGAAGCATTGAGCATTTCACAATCACGTTGGAGATTAGCAAAGTCGGCAGCCAACACCGAAGGAGCAATAAGGGGCATAAATTGGAATTGTTTGAAATTGAGGTACAAAGTTAGGGCTTTAAAAGTGTATAGTCAAAAATAATCATACTATCGTTCAATCGCTGTTAG